>DAQG01000119.1 GCA_002502785.1 Methanothrix harundinacea
AATCTCGCGCCCCTTTGCCAGATTGGAGGATTACCAACGTCAAATAGTGACTATCCGCAGGAACCGGCCAGTTCCATCCATCAAAAAATAAGCCCTGGCCACCAGAACCGCCCATGATCCGGAGGCTCATGCCAGAAAGATGAAAAAATAAACGTCTATCGAGCTCAGGTCTGACAACAGACATTAAAAGCAATACGCCTAAAAAAAACAATGTGAGGACGCGGCGCCCTAGTTTATCCGGGCCACAGCCGCGACCTCATCACCAGGCTTGAGACGCATGATCCTAACGCCCTGGGTTGCACGCCCCTGGACCCTGATGTCGGAAGCGGGAATCCTGATCATCACGCCCTCCTTCGTCGTGATCATCAGCTCGTCCTCCTCGGAGACGGTCCGGGAGGCGACGACGTCCCCCCTCCTCGGATCGATGTTCTTCATACCCTTTCCGCCCCGCCGATGAGGCGAGTACTCAGACAGTTCCGTCCTCTTCCCGTACCCTTCCCTCGTAACGGTGAGGAGGGCGGCTCCGGGCCTGACGACGTCCATACAGATCACCTCGTCGTCGCCTTCGAGGAATATACCCCGAACGCCCATCGAACCGCGCTGGCTGGGCCTAACATCCCCCTCTGTGAACCTGATGGCCTTGCCGTGGGCGGTGGCGAGGATCAGGTCCTGGTCGCCGTCGGTGAGCCTCGCTGCCACCAGGCTATCACCCCGCAGGTTCACGGCCTTGATCCCGCCCTTACGGGGGTTGCTGTAAGCTCTGATCGAGGTCTTGACTACCTGCCCCTTTGATGTTGCCATCACGATGTAGCCCTCGGAGTCGAAGCTCTTGACCGGTATCGCCTCGGTGATCCGCTCGTCGAACTCCAGCTGGAGGAGGTTAACGATCGATTTGCCCCGGGCAGTCCTTCCAAGGGCGGGAACGTCGAAGACCCGGAGCCAGTGGGCCTTGCCCTTGTCGGTGAAGAAGAGGATGTACTCGTGAGTTGAGGCGACGAAAAGATCGGTGACGAAATCCTCACTCTTGGTGTCGGCCCCCATGACCCCCATACCACCCCGCCTCTGCTGGCGGTAGGCGGTGAGGGGCTGCCTCTTGATGTAGCCGTCGCTAGTGATGGTCACCGCCACCTCCTCCTCCTGGATCAGGTCCTCGAGGTCGATCTCCCCCTCGGCCTCGATGATCTGGGTCCTTCTGGCATCACCGTACTTTCCGACGAGCTCCAAAAGCTCCTGCTTTATGATCTTCAAGACCTCTATTGAGTCTGCCAGGATCTCCTTGAACCTCGCAATGGCGACCTCGAGATCGGCCTCCTCGGACCTGATCTTGCCCTGCTCGAGAGCCGTGAGCCTCTGGAGCCTCATGTCCAGAATCGCCTTCGTCTGCTCCTCGGAGAGGTCGAAGGCCCCGGTGAGGGCGGCCCTCGCCTCTGCGGGCGACTCGGCCGCCCGGATGAGCTTGATGACGGCGTCGATGTTCTCGAGGGCCACGAGAAGGCCCGCCAGGATGTGGGCCCTCTTCTCGGCGCGGTCGAGATCAAAGCGGGTCCTCCTTTCGATCACCTCGGACCTGTGGTATATGTACAGCTCAAGGATGTTCTTGAGGGGGAGTGTAGCCGGCTGGCCGTCGACCAAAACCACGTTGATTATGCCGTAAGAGGTCTCAAGCTGGGTCTGCCTGTGAAGCTGGTTTAAGACCACCTCGGGATTGACGCCGGACTTAAGCTCAATTACGAGCCTGATCCCCTCTCGGTCCGACTCGTCCCGAAGGTCGGAGATCCCGTCTACCCGGTCCGCCTTTATCAGGTCGGCTATCGTCTCCACGACCTTGGCCTTGTTCACCTGGTAAGGCAACTCTGTCACGATTATCTTCGACTTTTCCCCCCGCTCGATCACCGACTTTGCCCTAAGCTTGATTATGCCCCGTCCCGTGGAGTAGGCGGACTCTATGCCAGAGCTTCCGAGGATGTAGCCGCCTGTGGGAAAATCGGGACCAGGGATCTGCTCCATCAGGTCTGCGAGAGTGGCGTCCGGATCATCTATCAATTTTACGACCGCTCCGGCCACCTCGTTCAAATTGTGGGGCGGAATGTTCGTCGCCATCCCCACGGCGATCCCGGTGGAACCGTTTAAGAGAAGGTTTGGAAGCTTCGATGGGAGGACCGTGGGCTCTTTGAGAGAGTCGTCGTAGTTGGGAACGAAGTCGACCGTATCCTTCTCGATGTCGGTCAGCATTTCCCCTGCGATCTGTGATAGACGAACCTCGGTGTACCTCATCGCCGCCGCAGGATCGCCGTCGATCGACCCGAAGTTCCCCTGGCCGTCGATCAACGGGTAGCGCATCGAGAAGTCCTGGGCCATCCTCACCATCGTCTCGTAGATGGCGGCGTCGCCGTGGGGGTGGTACTTACCCATCACGTCACCCACGACCCTCGCCGACTTCTTGTAGGGCTGGTCCGAGGTCATCCCCTGCTCGTACATGGCGTAGAGGATCCTTCTATGGACGGGCTTCAGGCCGTCCCTGACGTCCGGAAGAGCCCTTGCCACGATGACGCTCATGGCGTAATCTATGTAAGAGGACTTCATCTCCGAAGTTATGTCAACGTCGATCTCCGTCATCGTTTTCACCTCAAACGTCCAGGTTCTTCACGTCCCTTGCGTGCGCCTCAATGAACTCACGCCTCGGCTCAACCCTCTCCCCCATCAGGATCGAGAAGATCTCGTCCGCCTCCATGGCGTCCTCCAGGGTGACTTTGAGCATCGTTCTGTTCTCGGGGTCCATCGTCGTACCCCAGAGCTGTTCCGGGTTCATCTCGCCCAGGCCCTTGTACCTCTGAATGACGGCCTTTCCACCGGTCGCCTCGAGGGTCCGGGATAGCTCTAGATCAGAATAAGCGTAGCTCACCGACTTGCCCCTCTTGACCTGGTAGAGGGGTGGCTGGGCGATGTAGACGTATCCAGCTTCAATGAGCTCGCGCATGTACCTGTAGAAGAAGGTCAACAGGAGTGTCCTTATGTGAGATCCGTCGACGTCGGCATCGGTCATTATCACCACCTTGTGGTACCTCGCCCGGTCGAGCTGGAAGTCGTCGCCGATCCCGGTGCCAAGAGCCGTGATGATGTTCCGAATCTCGTTGTTCTTCAGGATCTTGTCGAGCCTCGCTCTCTCCACGTTCAGGATCTTGCCCCGGAGAGGAAGGATAGCCTGAAAGTGCCTGTTTCTCCCCTGCTTTGCAGAGCCGCCTGCTGACTCGCCCTCAACGATGTATAGTTCGGAGAGCTTGGGGTCTTTCTCCGTGCAGTCGGCGAGCTTTCCGGGAAGGCCCCCGGAGCTTAAGGCGTTCTTCCTTCTGGTGAGCTCTCTCGCCTTTCGGGCCGCGACCCTCGCCCGATAGGCCTGCGTCGCCTTATCGACGATCTTGGATATCACCTGGGGGTTCTCCTCGAAGAACTCGGAGAGGCCCTCCGATACCAGAGAGCTGACTATCCCGCCGACGGCGCTGTTTCCTAGCTTCGTCTTGGTCTGCCCCTCGAACTGGGGGTCGGAGAGCCTTACGCTTATCACCGCCACCAGCCCCTCTCGAAGGTCGTCGCCGGTGAGCTTGGTATCGTCCTTGAGAAGCTTGTTCTCCTTTGCGTACTCGTTGGTAGTCTTGGTGAGGGCCGCTCTGAAGCCGGATAGGTGGGTTCCGCCCTCTCTGGTGTTGATGTTGTTGGCGAAGGAGAGAACGTTCTCGTTATAGGTGTTGTTGTACTGGAGGGCCACCTCGACGGTGGTTCCGTCCTTCTCCCTGGAGAAGTATATGGGGGGCGAGTGAAGGAGATCCTTGTTCTTGTTGAGGTGCTCTACGAACGAGACGATACCCCCCTCGTAGAGGTGCACCCTCCTCTTTCCTGTCTTCTCATCCTCGATCGTTATCTTCAGACCGCGGTTTAAGAAGGCCAGCTCTCTGAGCCTGCTCGCCAGGGTCTCGAAGCTGAAATCTACGCTCTCGAAGATCTCGGGGTCCGGCTTGAACCGAACCGTCGTCCCGGTATGGTCCGAGACGCCGTGGACCTCCAGGTCCGATACGGGCCTTCCCCGCTCGTACCTCTGCCAGTAAACGAGGCTGTTTCTTCTGACCTCCACCTCGAGCCACTCAGATAGGGCATTGACCACCGAGACCCCGACGCCGTGAAGGCCTCCAGATACCTTGTAGGATTTGTGGTCGAACTTGCCTCCGGCATGGAGCATCGTCATGACGATCTCCAGCGCCGGTTTCTTGTAATGCTCGTGAATGTCTACGGGAATGCCTCTCCCGTCGTCTCCTACCGAGGCGGTGCCGTCGGCGTGGAGGATCAGGTTGATCTCCGAGCACCTGCCGGCCATTGCCTCGTCTATGCTATTGTCCACCACCTCGTAGACGAGATGGTGCAGGCCCGCCACGTTCGTGCTTCCTATGTACATGGCAGGCCTTCGCCTGACGGCATCAAGGCCCTCAAGAACCTGGATGTGGCTTGCGTCGTACTCCTCTACTACTTCACTCAAGACCGGATTTACCCCCCGAGTAGATAAATAACCCACAATCAAATTATCGCATTATATATAACGGTTTGCCAGACCGAACCGGCAACCTGCACCTGCGAAATTTTGATGTGTGGCTTTTTATTCGAATACTTTATTATTCAACCATCTGTGATACCGGAAGGGACGAATTGACCTCTCAATACTTAGTCTTAACTGGCCAGGTCGCGGCCCGACCCAGAAATGATGTTCGTCCTTTCAAAAGAGGGGCTGGGTCGAAAAAAGATCTATCCCAAGCTTTCGGTCAGAGGCGGAGGACGACCTTTGGAGGGGCCTGAGAAGGACAACGAACTCGGGACGAAGGCTAGATTGATCCCTCGACCGGGACGAACTTCGTCCCGTAGTAGATTATGCCCCTATCCCCCTCTTTCCCCAGGATCCTGAAGACGGGCTTCACCTTCATCCCGATCTCGATCTCACTGGGGCTGCAGATCACCTGACCCGTGAGCCTAGGCCCCTCCAATAACTCGATGATGGCGAGGTTGTAGGGGGTCTGCCTCTTGAAGTCGTCGGTGGCGTTGTAGATGGTTGTGTAGGTCACCACCGTCCCCAAGCCCTTGAACTTGTGATCTTCCATCTTGGCGTTCCTGCGACAGTTGGGGCAGATCGTCCTTGGCGGGTAGTAGTACTCGTCGCACTTTGAGCAGTGGGTTCCCACCAGATTGTACCTCTGAGGTATGTGTCTCCAGAATCTCGGCACTGTGGACATTTCGTCACCTCGACATTATGTGAACGAGGGCGGTGCCGCCGCACCCGCCGACGTTGTGGGTGAGGCCGACTTCTGCACCTTCGACCTGGCGCTTTCCCGCCTCGCCACGGAGCTGAAGAACCATCTCGTAAGCCTGTTTGATCCCGGTGGCGCCCACGGGATGGCCGCAGGCCTTGAGGCCTCCGGAGGTGTTGATCGGGATCTCGCCGCCGATCCAGGTAAGCCCCTCCTCGACAGCCCTGCCGCCCTCGCCCTTCTCAACGAACCCCAGATCCTCGATGGCCGCGATCTCTCCTATCGTGAAGGCGTCGTGGACCTCGGCGAGGTCGATCTCTTTCGGCTCAAGCCCAGCCTGGCCGAAGGCCTTTCTCGCGGCGTGAACCGATGCGTCGAGGGTCGTTATGTCCCTTCGATCGTGGAGGGCGAGGGTGTCGCTTGCCTGGGCAGTCGCCAGGATCTTGATCGGCGCGTCAGAATACTTGTGAGCCATCTCCGTAGGGGCAAGGACCACCGCTGCCGCCCCGTCGGTGATCGGCGAGCAGTCCAGGACTCGGAGCGGGTCAGCGACGAGAGGAGATCTCAGTACCTTATCGACGGTGATCTCCATCTGGTACTGGGATATCGAGTTCATGCAGCCGTTATGATGGTTCTTCACCGCCACCGCGGCGAGCTCTTCTATTGTGGTTCCGTAGCGGTGCATGTGTAGCCTTGCGATCATGGCGTAGAGGGCTGGAAAGGTCGCCCCGAAGAAGCACTCCCACTCCCGGTCGGCGGCGGCTGCCAGAGCGTCGGCGGCAACGCCGCCCGTGACGTCGGTCATCTTCTCAACCCCAGCAGCGATGACGACGTCGGAATATCCGCTGGCCACCGCCAGGACTGCCTGCCTCAGGGCGAGTCCCCCCGAGGCGCAGGCGGCCTCAACCCTGGTGCTGGGGACATGAAGCCGCGAGAGGCCGGCGCAGTCGGATATCAGGGCACCTATGTGCTCCTGCTCCACGAACCGGCCGCCGCTCATGTTTCCGACGTAGAGACCGTCTATCTCCTCGCCACATACGTTGGCGTCCTCGAGGGCCATGATGCCGGTCTCCACCACCAGGTCGCGGAGAGAATCGTCCCACCGCTCTCCGAACCTGGTGCAGCCAGCTCCGATAATCGATACAGATCTCATAATCTCACAGCCGTAGCTTGCCCTTGTGCTTGGCGTAAACCGCGTAGTCCAGGTACTGAACGTTTTCGAAATAGTCTCTGACCTTCGGGGCGCGATCCCGTATGTCCTCTATCCCGTCACAGACCCTTATGCTGAAGGCGTCGCTTCCAGCCCCCGACCCGAAGCTCGCAAGAAATATTCTCTCCCCCGGTCGGGCGACGTCGAGGGTCGCAGCAAGGCCTATGAGGCTCGATCCCGAGTAGGTGTTTCCGATCCAGGGGACGACGAGGCCGGGCTCGATCTGATCCCTCGAAAATCCAAGCTGGCCTGCCACCCGAACGGGAAATTTGCCGTTGGGCTGGTGGAAGACGGCGTAATCGTAATCCTCGGGGATGGTCTTCATCTTCTTCAATAGACCCCGAGTGGCGCTTGTCACGTGCTTGAAGTAGCCGGGCTCGCCGGTGAACCTGCCGCCGTGCTCCGGGTAGGGCATGCCTTCGCGCCTCCAGAAGTCGGGGGTGTCGGTGGTGAAGGAGTAGAACCCTTCGATCTCGGCTGCCAGGTTCTCGCGGCCGATCAAGTAGGCCGCGGCCCCCGCCGCGGCGGTGTATTCGAGTGCGTCGCCCGGCGCGCCCTGGCTGGTGTCAGTGCCTATAGCCAAGCCGAGGTCGATCAGGTTCGCGGTCACAAGCCCCAGACACGCCTGGACCGCTGCGGTCCCCGCCTTGCAGGCAAACTCAAAATCCGCCGCCGTGAGCTCGTGATCGACGCCGATGGCTTCGCCGACGATCGTTCCCGTCGGCTTTACGGCGTAAGGGTGGCTCTCAGACCCTGTGTAGATCGCCCCGATCCTGGCCGAATCTATGGAAGCTCGCTTGACGGCGTTTCGCGTCGCCTCGACGGCGATCGTCACCGCATCCTCGTCGAAGTCCGGGACGGATTTCTCGAAGACGTTGAGGTTCTGGGCCATGTCCTCCCTCTCGCCCCAGACCCTGGCGATCTCCTCGGCCCGTATCCTGTACTTGGGTATGTAGACTCCGTAGCTCACTATTCCCGCGGGCAAGATATCACCTGAGATTAAGATTGTTTACGAGATCCTCGGCCGACATGGTGGTGGCGAGCAGGGGTATCCTCTCCAGCTCTGCGATCCTCCTTGCAACGCCGTCCACCTCGGAGGGGGCGATCCCCTGGAGGATCACGGCACCGGGTTTGAGGTGGCTGACCCTCACTGCCACCATCGGCGACCTGCCGGTGGAGACGCCGGTGAATATCAGGGCCCGCGCGGTGCTCCTGCCGTATATTTTGTGAAATTGATCGGGAAGAAGCTCCAAAATCGCCTTCAAACTGTCGATGATCGTATAACCGTAAATGCGGATGTCGGCGTTCCCACAGACGACACAGGCATCTATAAGATCCACGAAATTTGATAAGGAAACCGGCTCATGGTATTCGCATATGCAGCATATCCGTCCGAAGCTCCCCCCATCGCTTAGCATGGTGCTGTAAGTCCGGGTGGTGCCGCTGCCCCGAAATTCGTCGATGGTCAGCAGCGCGTCGATGATCTTGCTTACGATCAGTATGCCGGGAGACCTTCGTCTACCGCTTTCATAATCGCTTATCACGCTCGGCGAAATTCCCAGATGGTTGGAAAGCTCGGTCTGGGTGATACCGAAATTTCTCCGCCATTTTTTAAGAGTCTCGCCGGGATTCTGTGATAAAGTTATCTCACCAGCCATCTTTTCTGCGAGCAACCCTCGAATATCAGAGATATCCCCCCCAGCCGACATGGAACTGAGACTGGCCTGCTTAGAATATAAAGTTAACGAAGAGTAGTTCGTCATATGACGAGACAGATCGATCCGCGATAAAACGAGATGCGCCGACCGGGATTCGAACCCGGGTTTTGGGCTTGCTTCGCGAGATATGCCGCTTGGAAGGCCCAAGTCATAACCACTAGACCATCGGCGCTCACATCCTCCACCGCCTTGTTGAACTTAACGCTTTCGATCCGACGAGGCCAAACCTTCCGCCGGGGCGCGAGAGGCTCCCGCCCCTCCGACAGCATTCCGGTCGGATGCCGTTTGATTCAAATTGGTCGGAAGATGGCGATAACCATATTTCGGCCACCATTTCGCCCGAACCGGATCGCCCGCGACAGGGGGTTAGATAGCTTGATATATCGGGGATATCTGAGCAGTTCGGCGGTGAGGAGTTTTTCCCGGAGGGAACGAGATCTTGAATCCGCTCATAATCGCGATATGGCTGATGCTGCCCGCCTACCTGCCCAACAACTTCGCTGTCTTCTTCGGCGGAGGAAAGCCTCTGGATTTCGGCAGAAACTTCCTGGATGGGCGCCGCATCCTCGGCGACGGCAAGACATTCCGGGGAACGATCATAGGCACCCTGGGCGGAGTTGGAATTGGCCTGGTTCTCGACTTTGTCGCATCATCCAGGCCGGATCTCGGCCTTCCCGACTTCGGGTCCGGATATGAGCTGATCCCCGTCCTTTTGGGTCTCTCCCTCGGGGCGATGGCTGGAGACGTCGTAGCCAGCTTCTTCAAGCGAAGGATGAGGATGAAGCGGGGCGAATCACTCTTCCTCGTCGACCAGCTCGACTTCGTCATAGGAAGTTGGGCACTCACGCTTCTTCTCGCGCCACGGTGGTTTTCTGAGAACTTCACATCAGAGATTATATTAATCGTGCTTATCGTAACACCAGCACTGCACAGGGCGACCAACATAATAGGATACAAGATCAAGGCCAAGAAAGAGCCCTGGTGAGGCCGATAAGCCAGTTCCAGTGCAGAATCAAGGAAGATTAAGCGGAGGAGATGGGGCTGGAGCGAGAACCAATCGCGTTTTCTCGATGATCTCCGGCCGTTCCGGGGTAGAATCGTCAGAAAGGGGCTTGAATAGGTGTTTTTTATATTTCAAGTTTTGATTTCTCTTTTTTGGGCCATTTAGACCCACCAAACCCCTGACAAAAAACGAAAATGGGGATTACATTCCCATTTCGAAAGCTTTATAAGTCCAGTAACCGATAGTCAGTACGTTACTGGCCAAATTTTTCATAGATTACTATGATTTGGCAAGAATGAAAAAGGAGGAGAGCAAATGGACATGGTTAGCATGGGGCTCCTAGCTGCTATGGGTGCCCTTGCGACAGTAGCCGGTGCAAGCGAGGACTTAGAGTCCGATGTGGGTTCTCAGAGCAACCCGAACTCACAGGTCCAGTTGGCTGCTCAGGTGGGTCACCCCCACAGAATTTATAACAAAGCCATTTCTGGAGAGCCACCATCGAACGCTCTTTACGCCGCACTTGCCGCAGTTACAGCTAGTGTCTTAATGTCCGGGTATGGTATGAACGCGTTCTTCGCTATCGCCATCGGCGCGGTCGTTGCTGCAATATTCAACGGCATATATTCAGTTACTGCCTACATGGGCAGGAACACGAGCCAGGCGCGATTCAACCAGTATGTCTACCTGGACGTTCTGCGCACTCACACTACCACCATAATGGCACATGCGTACATCACTGCCTTCTGCGTTGTCACCATCTCCTACATCATGACAGCACCTTGGCTTCCGATTCAGCACCCCTTCCCGATGCCCCTTGTGGCCTTCATCTGGGGACTTGCCATCGGCGCCATAGGGTCGTCTACCGGTGATGTTCACTATGGAGCAGAGAGGGAGTTTCAGGCTTATCCCTTCGGAGCCGGGCTGAACGCCGCAAACTCTGGAGACATCGTCACAAAGGGTGAGGCTGGCCTGAGAAGCTCCATCGACAACGCCTGGTTCTGCGCCAGGTTCGGAGGTCCAGCCACCGGAATGGCCTTTGGACTGACCGTCTTCCTGGACAACTGGCGAACCACCATCTTCGATCCGGCCACCCAAGGATGGCTTGCGATCGCCACCGGCGTAGTGATCGTCATTCTGTTCAACGTCTACAACAGAATACTGGAGATCAGGTCGAAAAAGAGGTACGGGCCCTATCCCGAATATGCGGGGGATATTGAGGCATGATCGCATTTGACGCAAACATGGTACTGTACATAATAGAGATAGTTATCGGCGGGCTTCTCGTGGGCGTCGGCGTCCACTTCGTGCCTGTCGGTGGCGCTCCAGCCGCCATGGCCCAGGCCACTGGTGTGGGCACGGGCACTGTGCAGCTGGCGGCAGGATCAGGTCTCACCGGCCTATTGAGCGCCGGCCTGATGATGGGCGTCACAGATAACATCGCCCTTATCGTGATAAGCGGTGCGGTGGGCGCCATGATCATGGTGGACGCCACCATGATCGTGGGCAACTGGGTCTACATCTACGGAGTCGGCGTGCCGCCGGTCTCTGCCAAGGTAGATTACGACCCCATAACGAAGGAACCCCAGCCCCCCTACATCTCACCGGGAACCGTAGGTCACGGCATACCCACCGTCAGCTTCGTGAGCGGGACCATCGGAGGTCTCCTCGGCGGCGCTGGTGGGTCCCTGATATACTACGCCCTGATGAGCATCAACCAGAACCCTGGCCTCTCCGGCTTCTTCGCCATCGGGATATTCGTGGTGAACGCCGTTATCGCATCCTACAACATCCAGGGTACCATCGAGGGCTTCCACGACCCCAAGTTCAAGCGCGTTCCCCGCGCTGTCCAGGCTTGTCTCGTTGCATCGCTGGTCATCGGAATATTCGCTGTATTGATCACCGGAGGTGCCTGATATGAGCGTTGCAGCAGGCGGAGGAGAATCAAAGATCGACAAGACCAAGCTCATGATGTACGGTCTTGGCGGCGGAGTTTTGGGAATATACCTGACCCACGTTCTGAACACCATAACCGGGTCCGGCTACTTTTCGTTCCTTGCGGGCTTGGGCGTCATCGCCGCAGTGGTGATGGGCTCTGACGCCGTGAGAAGAGTCTGCAGCTACGGTATCGGTACCGGCGTTCCGTCCATCGGCCTGATGGCCATGGGAATGGGCCTGGTTGCGGCATGGTTCGGCCTATCCATCGGCGGCGTTGCTGGCCCCATAATCGGGATCGCCATAGCCATGGGATTCGGGTACTTCGTTGGCCTTCTCGCCAACAGGATCATCAAGATGAACATTCCCGTCATGGAAGAGGTCTTGATGACGTTGGGCGGAGCGGGCGCAATCGTCCTGATCGGCCTATCAGTTGTCGTATCCGGAGAGATCAGCTATCCCCTTATCATCAGCTCGGTCGTCGATACTGGATACATAGCGATCATCTTTATCGCTGGAAGCCTGGCCATATTGCACCCCTTCAACGCCAACCTGGGACCGGATGAGACCCAGGACAGGACCCTGGTGCACACCATCTCCACTGGAGCTCTGGCCATGTTCGCTGCAGGTCTTGCATCTCTTGCAACCATAGGAGCTGCCGGATTCCTGACGGTGATCATCGCTGTGATCATCTGGATCAAAACCTTCATGTGGTACTTCCAGCTGGTCAAGAGGGACTCTTCAGGCGTGGTCGGAACCGGTCTTCTGCCAGAGGGAGGTCTGTAGATGGGAATTGTTAGAGCTACTCCCGCCGATCTGCATCTGGTCTTCGATCCGCTCGAAGGGATGATCGCAGAGGAGAGGGATGACGTCGTTCAGTTCGCTCTGGACCCGATAATGGCCCAGATCGATGAGATCAACAAGGCTGCCGACGACCTGATGAACTCGCTCGACCCCCGCGCGCCCCTTCTCAGCTCCTACAAGGGCAGAGAGGGTGCAAGCTACATGGCGGGCATTTACACCAACATATGGTACGGGTTCGTAATCGGCCTCGTCGTCGCCTTTGTGTACTTACTCTCCCAAGGAGGTGTGTTCTGAATGGCCAACAAAGTGGCACCTTCTGACCCCTGGCCTTGGCTCACCGGCGAGTACGAGGTAGGAAAACCCGATAGCCCGGTGGCCGTTGTGACCTGCGGGTCTCACATGAACAACGCACCTTTCCTCGATGCGGGCGCGGCCCTGGCGGGCCCCTGCAAGACCGAGAACATCGGCATCGAGAAGATGGTGGCCAACATCATCTCCAACCCCAACATCAGGTTTTTGATCATAACTGGGATGGAGGTAAAGGGTCACATCACGGGCCAGGCGATCGAGGCCTTCGCAGCAAGCGGCATCGATCAGGAAGGGAGGATCATCGGGGCTACGGGAGCCATACCCTTCATCCAGAACCTGACCCCCGAAGCCGTTGAAAGGTTCAAGCAGCAGATCGAGACGATCAACATCATCGACACCGAGGATACCGGCACCATCGTCTCCAAGATAAAGGAGTGCATCTCCAAGGATCCGGGTGCTCTCGACGTGGAGCCGATGACCATAGTGATCTCCGAGGGTGGTGCGGAAGAAGAGGCGCACGGACTGCGTCCCATGGCGGCGGAGATCGCCAACATCCGAGCGAGGATGAGGCAGACCGAAGCTGCGGTAACCAACATGGGAATCCAGAACAAGTACGCTGCTGGCATGTATGCCGGAAAGATCGAAGGCATCGCAGCGGGGCTCACCATCGTTCTTGCCCTCTTCGGATTAATCCTCAAGATGGGAGGGATGTGAGATGGCAGATGAGGAGATAAAGACTGAAGAGGTCGCAGAAGTGGCGAAACCGATAACTGCCGACATCCCCTACGGGAAGGGTCTGCCCACCGTGTTGATGCCCTTCATGGGACCCTTTGACGAGATTACCGAGAGCATCGAGTACAAAGCGCAGCTGGTGGCCAGAGATCAGAAGCTGAGCTCGGGCGTAAACGCCTCAATGCCCATCGGGGCCATAGTCGGCTTCCTCTTTGCGCTTCTGATGGTTCTCGTGCCAGTCTTCTTTATGACCTGAGGTGATACAGTCATGGCTCAAGATAATCGAGATGTAGTACCCAGCGTCGTAGTGGACCAGGACCAGTACAGGGACGTCCTGGCCAAGCTGGCCAAGATAGATGAGAAGATAGAGTTTGTAAGCGCAGAGATTGCCCAAAGGCAGGGCAAAAAGCTCGGCAGAGATATCGGCATTCTCTACGGAGTCTGTGGAGGAATAATATTAGTGCTGGCATACTATTTGCTGGCTGTTGCGTGAGGGTTTGACATGTTCAGATTTGACAAGAAGCAAGAGGTATTCGAGTTCGGCAAGATCAAGGTAGGAGGTCAGCCCGGCGAGTACCCCACCGTGTGCATAGGCACAATGTTCTATTCCCGGCACAAGATAGTGACCGACGAGGACAAGGGGCTCTTCGACGTTGCTGCCGCGGAGAAGCTGTGGAAAGACCAGGAAGAGATGAGCGACACCACTGGTAACCCCTGTTTCAACCAGATCGTCGCCGAGACCGACGAAGCCATGACCAAGTACCTGAACTGGTTCGTCGACATTTCCGATGCGCCCTTCCTGGTGGACTCCAGCGCACCCAGCGTTAGGGCTTTCGGCGTCAAGTACGCCACCGAGATCGGCGTTGCCGACAGAGCGATCCACAACTCGATCAACGCCAGCATCACCCCTGAGGAGTTCCAGGCCGTCAAGGAGAGCGATCTCGACGCTGCCATAGTTCTCGCCTTCAACGCCCTCGACGCCACCACCAAGGGCAAGATGGACGTTCTGACGATGGCTGCGGGCGGTGCAGAGAAGGGAATGCTGGAGTATGCAGCAGAGGCCGGCATCACAAGGCCCCTCATCGACGTTGCCGCAATGCCCCTGGGTGCAGGTTCCGGCGCCACCATCAGGGCAGGGATGGCCGTCAAGGCGATCCTGGGACTACCCGTCGGCGCGGGCTACCACAACGGTGCCTCTGCCTGGGACTGGATGAAGAAGTACAGGAAGGTCAACAGAGCGGCCTTCTCTCCGGTGGACATCGGATCAAACCTGGTGGCTGGAATCGTTGGTGCCGACTATTACCTCTACGGCCCCATCGAGAACGCCACCATCGTCTTCCCGGCAGCTGCCATGGTCGACATCATGTGCGCAGAGAGCGCAAAAGAGCTCGGCCTGGAAGTGCTGGACCCGAACCACCCCATCAACAAGCTGCTCTGAACCCCCCCCTTTTTTCTTTTTTATTTTTGAGGCGATCTTCTTGCCGTTTCGAGTGGAGATCAGGGCAGCCTTCGGAAACGCCCATTTTAAGTGCCAACGCTGCGGGTCCTGCTGTCATCATCGCCGTCCCGATGAGTTCGACGATCTCGTACCTCCTGAAAGGCAGGCGGAGTTCTGGCAAAAGAGCAACCTGATCTACCTCACCGAGAAAGATATCAACAAGATCAGCAAGAAGACGGGATCGAATCCAGAGGAGTTCGTCGATACCCTCTACGAGGAGAAGAAAGGAAGCGTAATAGTCGAGGACGGTGGAAGAAAGGTGATCCTCGACCTTCCGGTGATGAAGTCAAGGGCTTCGGATGGAGCTTGCGTCTTCTACAAGGATGGGAAGGGCTGCACCATCTACTCAGTGCGGCCGACGGCATGCCGTCTATTTCCCTTCGTTGTCGTCGAAAAATCTGGTCCCTCGGGCGGCATCATCCTCGAGATAAAGTACAACCCCACCTGTCCAGGCATGGGAAAGGGAAAGGAGCCTGACCGAAAGAGGCTGGAGAAGTTCGTCCTCGATCAGTTCGCCGAGAGGATGGAGGCGATCGGCCCGAAGGTCCAGAGGCTCAGGATGGAGGGGAAGATCCTCCCCGACGCCCGGATTTACAGGACGATGCCGGGGAAGAGGAGAAAATCTGAGTAACCTGACATTCGCCTTTTTTAGCTCGCTAGAAGACGATGGTCCAGCCCTGCCTTGAAGCCTCCTCTTTTGTATAGCTCACTCCGTCCACCTTCAGCCCCTTCTTGTCCAAAAGGCTGATGATCCCGCCCTGGTTGGACAAGACCACGTCTTTGCCCGAAAGTTCGACTTTGCGGACGTCACCCGGTTTTATGCTGCCTTTCAATGGCGCCTTGTTCTTGTTTTTGTCGGCGAGGGCCCATCCGGTCAAGTCGATCGGCTCAGGCGTCGTATTGAGGAGGAGAACGCTCTCAAGGCCGCTGTCCAAACCTTTCGGGTTTGCGAGGGCCGCGATGATGCGGACGCTCTTATCTCCCGTGGCCGGCGATTCATCAATGCAGTGGCCCGTCCTGTCGTCGGTGTGGAAGCACTGAGATTGAAAGGCGAGGAATATGGCGATCCATCTATCTTCGTCGGGTAGGTGGATTATCAGGCCGCCGTCCTGGTAGACGCCGTCATCCTCCATCCAGGCCTCAGAATTTCCCTGGTTCATGTGGATGTCGTGGATGCCGCTTCCGGGCTTGAAGCCAAAGTACTTGTCACGCTCGTTCTCCGGCCCCCACTTCTGGCCGAAGGCGTAAACGGCGCTATTCTCCATCCCGATGGCCTTGGAGATGTACTTGTGGATCAGCTCGTTGAGGTCGTTGTTGGGGCCGGGAACGTCATGGGGGAGGGGCCTCATCCTGGTGGTGTCGAAGATGTTTGCCCTGATGTAATCGAGGGCCATTCCCCCGGGCCTAGATTCCAAGTCGACAAAGCCGAAGGGCAGAACCATCAGCTCTTCGATCATAGGGTGATCGAAATCCTCGTCCACATAATAAAGCAGCTCAGATGGCGCAACGCTCGACTTGACGTTTACCGCAATTCGATGTCTCAATTCATCGTCCACGACCAGCACCTGGAAGTGAGGGTTATCTCCGACACCGTTTTTGCTCTCGATCGCCTTTCCTTTCAATAGACCATATCCTTCGAGCGGCATAGCAATACCTCGATCTTAAAAATAGTTTATGAGAATTAAAAACTTTCCGTCCTATGCGCTTTTTTGAAAACTGACCACAAATCCAGATTAGGGTGCTTCTCCAAGGTCTCTAAGACCCTCTCCCCCACCTGTAGCGGCGAGCCTCATCGGCAGGCGGTTAAGCATCCGCAAATGTTCGGGTGGGATCTCACAAAATGCCTGAATAGCATTGGATTCTGCCCCGACCATCTACACCTCAGGTCCAAGGTCTTCATCCCTCGGCCCCGGCGAGATCCTGTCACCTTCACCCAGATCCGAGACGAGCTCGTCCCGTTTATATAAAGAGGGTTTTTCATCGTTTCGAAACCCTGGTGATCAGATTTACCTTGAACAGGATTTATAAATAAGCGATGTGTAACGGACTGCATAGATGTACACAATTGCTTCAACAGAGGAATACTCATGAAACGCGTTTTTATTGGAGTTACGATACTCGCCCTTCTTTCGATGGCAGGTTGGGCCGAAGAGTCGAGCTCGACAGATGATCAAATGCCATCGGAAGACGCTGATACACTTATACCGCGAGAACTGCTCTTCGGCAACCCCGACAAGATCACAGTTCGAACGAGCTTTGACGGTCCCAGGATCAGCTATCTGGCACCCAAAGACGGCGTCCTGAACGTCTGGGTTGGACCTATCGACGACCCGGGAGCTGCCAAACCCGTCACCAACGACACCTACCGGGGCATACGATCCTACTCATGGACCTACACCAACGAGCACATACTCTATATCCAGGACAAGGATGGCGATGAAAACTGGCGGATCTACAGCGTCAACCTGACCAGCGGAGAGATCAAAGACCTCACGCCCTTCGAGGACGTCCAGGCCAGAATCCAAAAGGTCAGCCGCAATTTCCCAGAGGATATAATCGTTGGCCTCAACGACCGCGATCCCGAATACCACGACCTCTACCGACTTAATATAGAGACCGGGAACATGACCCTCATCCAGGAGAACAGAGAGTTTTCGTCCTTCGACATAGACGAAGATTACAGCGTCAGGTTTGCGACAAATATGACACCCGACGGCGGTGCCGATATCTTCAAGCCGACGGAAGACGGTGGATGGGAGATATTCTCTAAGATCCCGATGGAGGACATGATAACGACGGGATCGGTTGGGTTCAACAAGACCGGCGAGATCTTGTATATGGTCGACAGCCGCGGCCGGAATACGGCAGCCCTCTTCGCCATGAATACAACGACGGGCGTTGAGACCTTGATCGCAGAAGATCCGAAAGCAGATTTCGGCGGCTGGATGAGGCACCCTACAGAAATGAACGTCCAGGCTGTTGCCTTCACCTACGAGCGGAAGCACTGGCAAGTACTCGACGATTCGGTGGCCGACGACCTGGCCTATCTGCAGACGGTCGATGATGGTGACGTCGAGGTTCTGAGCCGGTCGCTCGATGACAAGACGTGGATCGTCGCATACATCGTAGACGATGGACCTTTCAGATACTACCGCTACGATAGCGAGAAGAAAGAGGCAGAGTTCCTATTCACCAATCGAAAGGATCTGGAAGATAAGCCCTTCGCCAAGATGATGATCCCGGTGATCATCAGGTCCCGCGATGGTCTGAACCTCGTGAGCTACTATACATTGCCTCTTGGAAGCGACCAGGACGTAGACGGCAGGCCAGAAGAGCCCCTCCCCATGGTCTTGTACGTTCACGGCGGCCCGTGGTCTCGCGACGTCTGGGACTACAACCCGATACATCAGTGGATTGCCAACCGGGGCTACGCCGTCTTGAGCGTCAACTTCCGCGGATCTACAGGGTTTGGGAAGGATTTCGTCAACGCAGGAAACCTGGAGTGGGGAGCCAAGATGCACGACGACCTGATCGACGCCGTCGATTGGGCGGTCGTAGAGGGGATCGCAGACCCTGATCGTGTGGCGATCATGGGCGGAAGCTACGGTGGGTATGCGACCCTTGTGGGCCTAACCTTCACTCCTGAGGTATTCGCCTGCGGCGTTGACATGGTGGGTCCCTCAAACCTCACGTCCTTGATCGAGACGATACCCCCATACTGGCAACCGGAGATCGAAGTCTTCGCGACTCGGATGGGCGATCACAGGACCGAAGAGGGCCGAAAGCTGCTGAGAGAGCGCTCGCCCATAAACCACGTCGAGAAGATTCAGCGGCCTCTCCTGATATGTCAAGGTGCCAACGATCCTCGGGTCAACCAGAACGAGTCAGACCAGATAGTCGGGGCGATGCAGGAGAGGTCGATTCCTGTGACCTACGTGCTGTATCCTGATGAGGGGCACGGCTCTGCCCGACCTGAGAACAGAATGTCGTTTTACGCCGTCGCTGAGGCCTTCCTCTCTCATCACCTGGGCGGACGGTTTGAGCCTATCGGCGACGATTTTGAAAATTCGAGCATCACAGTGCCTGTCGGGGCCGAGGAGGTTTCGGGGCTGAAGGAGGCTCTTTCGACCGATTTGCCGGATCGAGCGCTGTAGTCGGTCTCGGATAAGATGCAGATAGCGAGGGGGAGAGTGCCGAGGGCAGCTCACCGGCCCCTCCCTCCCCCATCACTTTCTTTCTGCTACCGTCCCTCATCCAGCTCCTGGAGCTGGTTTACCCTCATCTCCACGACGTCCATGGCGTCCTCAAAGAGGGTCCCGTTTATCTCTATTCCGAAGTACTTCTTGAGCTTCTCGGGCGGGGTCATCGTCGTCCCTGCGGATAGATACTGAACGTACCTCTCGTTGAAGTCCTGGGGGTCCTCCTTGTACATCTTGAAGAGAGACAGGGTTATCGCTTTTGATAGAGAGTAGCTGAAGGTGTAGTAGTTGTTGGTGAAGTAGATGTGGCTTACGTAGGTCCATCCCGCCGAGTCCTCATCGTAGTAGCCTATATTCTCGTCCTCGTACTCCTTGGATAAGTTTGTCCATAGGGAGTTCAGCTCGGCCCCGCTTATCTCATCTCTGCCGTCGCAGAGGATGTGGGCCTGGTGCTCGAACTCGGTTATCATCGGCTGGAAGGTGAAGTAGTTTTCATAGCCTCTTATGTGCTGGTCTAATACCGCCACGGCGATCTCTTGATCGTAGTTTTCGAGGACGTAATCAACGAAGAGCTCCTCGTTGAAGGTGGAGGGTATCTCCATCTCGTACTCTTCGCCGCCGCAGTAGGTGTAGTCGACGACGTTTCCCATCAGGTAGAAGTGGATGGCGTGGCCCATCTCGTGGGTAACGGTCTTCTTGTCGTTGATCAGACCGTCGTAGTTGAGGAAGATTATGCCGGAGAGTTTCAGGGGGAAGAGGCTACTACAGTATCCGCCGGGCTGCTTTCCGTCGTCCGGGTTGGGGTAGACGTCGATCAAGTTGCCTGTAACCGTTTCAGTGAAGATCTCGCCGAAGATGGGGTCCATCCCGGCGTAAGATGCCTCTATCTCAGCGAGGGTGTCGGTGTAGTTGTAGACCTCGTTGGGATCGTCCATAAGCTGAAGCTGCAGGTCGTAGGGCATCAGCTGGTCGACTTCCAGCTTCGCCCTCCTGAACTCGTGGTACCCAACAAATGCCCCTTTCCTCTCCTTGAAGACGGAGTTCATCTCTTCGATCTGCCCCTCATCGAGGTAACTCTCGAACATCTTGGCTTCGTAAGCATCGGAATAGTTCAGCTCCCGGGTCACCAGGTCGTCATTTTTTGCCTTCTGGAGGTAGAGAGCCGCCATTTTGTCGGACTCGTTTATTAGGTGGTAGAACCTCTTGTCGTAGCACATCTTCCTGTTATCTCGATTTGAATCGGTGGCGAGGAGCTTGTAATACGATTGGGCGTTGATCGGGTACTCCTGGCCGTCGGTGAGGGTGATGTTTCCGGCGACGGTGACGTTGTTTGTGATCTCCTTGTAAGCCTGGGTCTCAAGCTTCATCAGCTGGTCGGCGATCTAGGCGATGAAGGCGGCGTGGGTCTCGTTTCGAGGCCGGTGGTCTGCGTATCGGATGTAGGTGTCTTCGAGATACGTTCTGTATTCTTCGAGCCCCGGTTCCTCTCCGAAGAGCTCTTCCCACTCTTCCCTCGATAGAGACTTGAGCTTGATCTCCGCGAAAGATGTGGTCTTGTAGTAGTCGGTTAAGAAGGTCTGAATGTCTGAGACGAAGGTCTCGAAGAACTCGTCGTTGACGTTGAGGCTGTTTTGGGCGTAAACGTAGGATGAGAGAAGGTCGACGGTGATGGAGAGGTTCTTCTCGTCTTCCAGGAATCGCAGAAGGACGGTGCCGTTCAGCTCCTCGAAGGCGGGCCGGTAGGTCTGGTTGATCCTTTCGGCCTCCATCTTCATCTCCTCGAATTCGGCTGTTGCCTCATCTTTGCTCTCATAGAGAAATGAGAGGTTCCAGCATGTGGTGACTTTTTCGATGTCCAGCTGAGGGGCCGGTTCGGCCGCCTCTTCGTCGGCTGATAGGGCTCCTGCGCCCAAGGGCGCGAAGACGAAAATCGCCGCCACAACAGCCGCAACAAGTACTCCTGCCAAGACACTGCCCTTCATAGTACAACACCGTCTCCCTTACCGATAAGTTTGGACAACCTCTGATCCTGCAGACTACTTAAATTTTCGTCTCCAAGATCCCCATTTCAGTTAAGAGAATTCGGCGTTTGGCGTGATTTTGACCCGAGATCAACCTCGGAACAGTCCTGCACATCTGGCCGGCATCTCGGGTGATGATCAGAGCCCGACAATCCTCGGGGCATGACCGGCCGAATAGACCGGATCGGCCCGCCCAGATCAGCGATCCGCCAAGTATCGCTCGATCCTGTCCAGCCCTTCGGCGATCCTCTCCAGGGAGTTTGCGTAGGAGAAACGGAGGTAGCCCTCGCCGTTCTCGCCGAAGTCGATTCCCGGCGTCACACCGACGTGGGCTTTTTCCAGGATGTCGAAGGCGAGGTTGTACGAGTCGTACGATATGTGGCGGGCGTTAGCGAAGACGTAGAAGGCGCCCGTGGGTTCGGTGGCGATCCCGAAGCCCAGCTCCCGGAGCCGCCGGATCATATACCTTCGCCGTTCATCGTAAGTCCGCCTCATCCGGGCGACGTCCTCCCCCGTATCGCGGAGGGCTGCGATCCCCGCCTTCTGGACGGCGGAGTTGGCGCAGATGAAGAGGTTTTGCTGCATCTTCTGGATCGGCCTTATGAACTCGGGCGGCGCGATAAGGTAGCCGAGCCGCAGGCCCGTCATGGCGTAGAGCTTTGAAAAGCCGTTGAGGACGATGGCGTCGTCTGTGAACTCCAAAATCGAGTGCTCCTTTCCATCGTAGACCAGGCCGTGATAGATCTCGTCGGATATGACCCGAACCCCCAGATCGGCGATCTCTCGCATCCTCGACTCCGAGAGGACGGTCCCCGTGGGATTCGATGGCGAGTTGATGAAGACCGCCTTCGTTCGATCGGAGATCCGCGGAGATATCGCCTCCGCCGAGAGCTGAAAGCCGTCCGACTCGGAGACAGCGACGGGGACCGGCACCCCTCCAGCGAACCGGATGAAGTTAGGGTAGCAGGCGTAACCGGGGTCGGAGATGATCACCTCGTCGCCCGTCTCCAGAAGCGCCGCAAAGACGAGCATCATCACAGGGGACGTCCCCGAGCCGACGACGATTCGGTCGGGCGAGACGGAGACGCCGTACCGCTCATTGTAGTGCTCGGCGATCGCCTCCCGGAGCTCGGGGTCGCCGAGGCTGTGGGTGTAGTGGGTGTGCCCCTCGGCGAGGGCCTTGGTCACCGCCTCAGAGATCGGGGCCGGTAGGTCGAAGTCGGGCTCGCCCACCTCCAGGTGGACGACGTCGATCCCCTGGCTCTCCATCGTCCGGGCGCGCTCCAAAACGTCCATCACCAAAAAGGGGGTCATCTCCTCTGCTCGTCGTGAAATCATGTCGTGGGGCTCCTGGACATAGTCATTGATTTAATATATCTAGCAATATTTTATATCTCTAAGCAAATGCGATCTCACCCGCCCAAACATCGCTTAGGGGATCAAGGCAATGTGTGCTATAGCTTTTCAATTTTAGTATTTCTTTATTTAGTTTTATTGGCTTTATTTCATATACTCTTCTAGGTATTTTTGGATTTTTAGATAATAAAAGACATATTTCTATCCTATATGACATTTCACGAAAACGAAATCCATTATTTCTGCACGTAAATTCTATATAGTCCATATTAATCGCGCTACCGCTCTCAATGAGAATGGGTATTTTTCCAAAACCTTTATGCATCCAAAAAGTTTGTTCGGATGAGGTACGCGGATATTTATCACTGGGAATTTCAATAATTTTTAGCAATATATTTTCTACAACTCCTGTAGAGCCGCCCGAATTACTTAAAATAAAACTTAATTTTATAGTAGGATTGGGCGATGATATATTTGGATGCGAGGAAATTGATAATGAATCTATTGGGCTACAAACAATCGCTGGTCCACGCAAATGTACCCAGAAAAGAGATATAGCTGCAA
>DAQG01000024.1 GCA_002502785.1 Methanothrix harundinacea
CGCCGCCGCAATTTGACTCGTGGCTGTTGAAGACCGACGGGTCGTTAACGAAGGTGTGGGATATCACCTTCGAGGAGTCAGGCAGAGAGGAGGGATCGTCGGTCCTGGCGGCCGAGGACGGCGGCTACGTTACCACCGGCTGGACGATCTCCTCCGGGAACGCGGATCTGTGGTTTGCAAAGATCAACAAATAGGTGATTTTGGCGATTTTCGTTCAGTCCGCCTCCTTCCGACCCTCTCTCAGCTTCGTCATCCAGAGATCAAAACCACCTGCCTCGCCACGGTTCGAAAACCCTGCGAGGACATAGCCGCCGTCCTCGTCCTGGAGGGCTGAAACGCCGCTCTGTATCCCGTCTCCTCCAAAGAGGGCCATCCACTCCACTTTGCCCCCAGAATCGGTCTTTATCAGCAGGGCGTCGTCGGGGCTGGCCCTAGTTCCGTCGCGGGAGGTCCAGCCCGCTACGATGTAGCCGCCATCTGTCGTCTTTTGGACCGAGTTGCCAAAATCTCCAGCCGAAATTCCAATGGTCGAATTCCAAAGCTCCACGCCCTCCAGGTCGGTCTTCACCAGCCAGACTTCATACTCTCCGGATCCAAAGGAGTTCGTAAAACCTGCCGCGACGTATCCGTCATCCGTCTCCTGGACCGAGCAGATGCCGTCCTGCTCGGTCCCTCCATAGGTCGCATCCCAGAGTTCGTTCCCCTCAGGATCGGTCTTTATCAGCCAGGCGTCGTACTCGCCGACGCCGTAAGAGTCGGTCCTCCCGGCGATGATGAGTCCGCCGTCTGCGGTCTCTGTGACGGCCATCCCTTCGTCGTCGCTCGGACCGCCGAAGGTCCTGTTCCAGACCTCTTTGCCGTCGGCATCGGTCTTCACCAGCCAGACGTCGCCTTTTCCAATACCATAAGAGTCGGTACATCCGAGGACGACATAGCCGCCGTCCTTCATCTCCTCCGCCGACCAGGCGGCATCGTCCCCGGCGCCGCCGAGGTTTTCATCCCACTCAGTATTTCCATCTGAATCGGTCTTAATGAGCCATGCGTCTTTGCCGCCCGCGCCGAAGGATGTGGTGTAGCCAGCGACGATGTAGCCGCCGTCCTCCGCCTCTGTGACCGACTCCCCCACATCGACGCCCTTTCCGCCGAAGGTGCGGTCCCAGACTCTTCCTCCTTCGCGATCCACTTTGACCAGCCAGAGGTCGCCGTTTCCGGCACCGTAAGACTCGGTCATGCCCGTCAGGACGTAACCGCCGTCTTGGGTCTTTGATATGGGCCCTCCCACTTCGTGACCTGGCCCTCCGAAGGTCCTGTTCCATTCCTCTTCAGGCTGCGCCCAAGTCGTCGACGCAGACAGAATCAGAAATGTCAGCCCCAGCAATAGCCCCATCCTCAAAACTTCTCACCTCAGAAGACAAGCAGGCGTTCGAGTTCTGTATTTATATTTACTTCGGCGAAACATAACTGCCTTTTCGTTGCGCACAGGGTATATCATACGAGTATGAATGATATAAGTTATTGTAGTCACATGAGGGCTGTAACTCGGAGTGATGCGAGTTACGCTTCTGTATTTGTAGCGGTACAAGATGCCGAAAAATTGAACAAGCCGAAGCTCCGAGAACATCAGCCGAAAGGCATTATAGTCATCGCAGAGTTTCTTATAATGAAAGTCCGCCCGTTAGTGATGCGAGAAAACCGGTTGGAGAAGTAGTAGCATGATTCGAGTTCTGATGGTAGATGACGACCCTATGGTGCTGGACATAGCGAAGATATTCCTCGAAAGGTCCAGAGACATAAGGGTTGATGCCATCGATTCGGCGAAAGTGGCGATGGAGAGGCTGGAAGATGGATATTATGATGTTATCGTCTCCGATTACGTTATGCCCGAGATGGACGGCATATCGTTTTTGAAACAGATCAGAAGTCGGAACTCGGACGTTCCCTTCATACTTTTCACAGGAAAGGGTCGAGAAGAGGTGGTGATCGAGGCCCTGAACAACGGAGCCGATTACTACCTCCAAAAAGACGCCAATCCCAGGGTGCTCTACGCGGAGCTTGCACACCAGATCCGCCAGGCTGCAGAGCGACAGAGGACTAAGAGAGCCGTTTTAAAAAGCGAGGAGAAATACAGGGCCCTCTTCGAGAACATGAACGAGGGTTTCGTCCTCTGCGAGTTCGTACGTGATGCTCAAAACGAGATAGTGGATTACGTCATAAAGGATGCAAACCCCCATATAATGCTGATCGCCAACTTGAAGCCGGAAGAGGCGATTGGGAAGAGGTCGACAGAAATATTTCGGTCTGAAAAAGCCCCTTTTCTCGAAATATACTCAAAGGTGGATGAGACTGGAACTCCAGCGAAGTTCGAGGCATATTTCCCGTCGGTTGACAGATATTTCGTCATATCCGCCTTTTCCATCGGGAAAGGAAAGTTCGCAACGATATTTTCCGACATTACCGAGCATGAAAAGATGGATGAAGAGATATGCCGCGCTAACAAGAAGCTTCAGGATATAATCAACTTTCTGCCCGATGCCACCTTTGTCGTCGACCAAGAAAGGAAGGTAATAGCTTGGAACCGGGCGATCGAGGAGATGACTGGCTTTATAGAGAAAGACGTGGTGGGGGCCAGCATCGACTCCTACGTCGAGTCCTTTTACGGAATTAATAGACCTGTTTTGATCGATTCGATTTTTTCTGAGGTTGGAGAAATAGAGGACAGCTACAATCATGTGGGCCTAAAGGGAAATGCGATATTCGCCGAGATATTTGTGCCGTCCCTCTACGAGGGAAAGGGGGGCTATCTCTGGGTGATCGCGTCTCCGCTATTCGATGACGAGGGACAGATCGTGGGTGCGATCGAATCGATTCGGGACGTCACTAAGAGGAGGCGGGACGAGCAGACCTTGCGCGAAACCCGAGACTATCTCGAAAGTCTCCTCCACTACGCCAACGCCCCCATAGCCGTATGGGGGGCCGACATGTTGATCATGCGTTTCAACAGGGCCTTTGAGCGGCTGACGGGTTACGCCGCAGAGGAGGTTATTGGCAAAGAGGCATCTCTACTCCTTCCGGACGAGGGCAGAGAAGAGGCTCTCGCAAAGATCGCCTACACCCTGAAAGGCGAGTGCTGGGAGTCGGTTGAAATTCCGGTCTGCTGCAAAAACGGAGACGTCAAGATCGTCTTATGGAACTCGGCCAACATCTATTCTGAGAAGGACGGAACTATCGTAGCCACAATAATCCAGGGACAGGACATCACCGAGCGAAAAGAGGCCGAAGAACAGCTGAAACTGGCCCATAAGCAACTTTTGGATATCATCGATTTTCTCCCGGACCCGACCTTCGTCATCGATCAGGATAGAAAGGTGATAGCGTGGAACCGGGCGATCGAGGAGATGACTGGTGTCTCCAAGGAAGAGATAGTCGGAAAGGGGGATTACGCTTACGGTGAGATCTTCTACGGGATTAAAAGGCCCGTGCTCATCGATCTGATCTTTTCAAGGGACAAAGAGCTGGAGTCGCTCTACCATTATGTCAAGAGGGAGGGTGATACGCTCTTCTCCGAGGCCTTCGTGTCGTCGGTCCGCGGAGGAGATGGGGGCTATGTTTGGGGAACGGCGTCTCCACTCTTTGATAAAGATGAGAATATCGTGGGGGCGATCGAGTCGATCCGGGACATCACCGATATTAAGGAGACGGAGATGGCGCTTAAGGAGAACGAGGAGAGGATGAAGCTCGTGATCGAGGGGGCGAACCTGGGGATCTGGGACAGGAACGTGGTCACGGGAGATGTGGTTCGAAATCGGCGGCTCGTCGAGATATTGGGGTACTCGGAAGGTGAATTGGAAGGGTGGGTTTGGGAGAGGGAGAGGATAATACATCCAGATGATTTCAGCAAGGTCACCGCCGCCCTTCGGGACCACTTTGAGGAGAGGACCCCTTACTACGAGATCAACTATCGGCTCAAGCGCAAAGACGGCCGGTGGATATGGGTGCACGATCGAGGCGAAGTGATGACCAGAGACGAGACGGGCCGCCCTCTCAGAATGACGGGGATCACCCAGGACATTACGGAGATCCGGCAGTACCAGGAGGCACTGAAGGAGGCAAACAGGAAGCTGAACCTCCTCAGCAGCATCACCCGGCACGACATCCTCAACCAGATCACGGGGCTTTCGGGGTACGCCCGGCTCCTCGGCGACGCCCTCTCCGAGGAGCCTGTCGTCCAGAAGTACATCGATCGGATCATGGAGCTGACGGGGACGATCCGAAGACAGATCGTGTTCACCCGGGACTACCAGGATATGGGCGTGAAGTCTCCCGAATGGCAGTCCGTCGAGGAGGTGGTCCGACGGGCAGAAGCTGCGGCTCCCATAGACATCGCCAAAAGCCGGGTCGAGCTCGATATATCAACGGGATCCCTGGAGGTCTTCGCCGACCCGATGCTGGAAAAGGTATTCTTCAATCTCCTGGAAAACGCCGTCAGGCACGGTGAGGGCGTCAGCAAGATCCGGGTCTCCTTCATCGAAAGAGAGGGTGGGGACGAAGACGCGGGCTCGGGCGAAGGCGTCATCGTCGTCGAGGACGACGGCTTTGGGATACCCGCGGAGATGAAGGCCCGGATCTTCGATCAGGCCTTCGGCAGGCACACCGGCTACGTCCTCTTCCTCAGCCGGGAGATCCTGGGGATCACCGGCATGACCATCAGAGAGACCGGCGGGGCGGGGAAGGGGGCGAGGTTTGAGATCTCCGTCCCGCGGGAGAATTACAGGAAGGCTTAACCCCCATCAAAAAATATAGTATTTATTAGCTGAAATGTCAGATGGATCAAAAGGAAGATCAGAGTGGCGGAGAGCATCAGGCCGATGGAGCCAGCCAACTCCTCCGCCATGATGGTGGACTTATTCTTGTACTTCTCCACGAGATGCAGAGATAATACGAAGATCGCCGATATCACGACTAAGACTATCGACAGCTCAAACGCCTCGCTCATTTCCAGCCACCTCCTCTCGCCATTAAACTTCTCACTTGAAGGACGGAGTTTTGATCCTGCTTATGGGATTTTAACCTATTAATAGGTATAGATTTTTGGGGATTTGTCCGACGTGATATGGTGGGTTGATTTGACCTGGTTGGGGTTTACTCGCCGTTTTTCTTGTGGCTTTAAAACAACACTTCTTTTTAAAACAAGGTTGTTTTTGGCACCTAAACCACAGGTGGTGCCACCCACCTATGGCTAGGATGTGATACGCGTTGGAATTGCGCAGTTTTAGCCATGGCTATGGTCAGATCTACCTACCGCATCGTGTTGGTGCCTAAGTATTATAGATACAGGATATTTTCCAATAGGCAAGTTAAAAAGGATTGCGAGTCGATTCTCAACAATATTTGTATGGAACACGGCTATAAAATTCACGACATGGAAATTGTAGAGGATCATGTTCACTTGTTCCTGGAATTATACCCAAGCGTTTCTCTGTCAAAGGTGGTTCAATACTTGAAAGGAGGAAGTTCTTACAGGTTGTTCAGGCTTCATCTTGAACTGAAAAAACGCTATTGTGGTGGAAGTCTATGGTCAAGTGGCAAATTCTTTCGATCCGTTGGAAACGTGACTGCTGACACGATCAAGCACTATATTAAGGAATCTCAGGGGAATCCGAAAGCAGAGGTTCAATCGTCCAGATCAAGGAAATCTGGGCAAAATAGACTCGACGAGTTCTGAAATCCGGAAAACCGGGTCGCACGCAATTTGATTTTTATCGAATATCCTGTGGTTCTGCTGCGGGTGCGCAGCTGCCAGTTCGACAAAATTTTTTATGAAATATATCATCGGTTTAGACAGGATCGCAATATGGAATCGATCTCAGCTGGATTATATAGCTTTAAATTTCCTAACTGATTCCCATTGGAAAACAACTGTAAATTATAAATCGGGATAGTCCCCTATAGCAACCCTTCATAAACCTCTCTGATCGTCTCCCTGTTACCTTCCCATAACCTGTAATCGTCCTCCTTCAGCCTCTCCGGCTTCCGGTGGAGATATTCACCTACAGCGTCCTCCAAATGGGAGCTTTTAGTCACGATCAGGTTCTTCCTATCCCCCTCTTTCGTGATCCCAGAGGCGATCACCAGCTTTCCGAGGTTCAAGTACTCGCTCAGCTTCCAGACGCTCCTATCTGTGAAGTACGGGGTCATCAAGCTGTCGTTCATCGTCACAAGGCAGAGCTTCGACCGCCTCACCAAGGAGGGCACTTTCTCATGGGGTTGCCATCCAAAAACCTTTATATTATTGGGCTTTTTTCGCAGATGCCACCAGGCGAAGTGTCCGCCACCAACGATCCAGATCTCTTCATCTGGATATTTCTTTGCTACTCTCATCAGGTTGCCTATCCCTTCCTGCCTGCTGATCCTTCCCACAAATATTATCGCCTCATCTCCTGGTGCCTCAGCTTTGCCCATCTCGACGAATTTCTTTGGTGGATAATTCGGTATCACGTAAAAATCCTTTTTCCCTGTATCATCATACGACCTCAACTTCTCTTCCAAGGGCGAATTAACTGTGGTTATGGCGTCTGAACTTGCCGCCAATTTTCTTTCGAAATGTTCCCCAAAGACTCTTCCTGGGTATCCAAAGCTCATCTGCAGCTCGAGACCCCAAGGGGACCTGTAATCATAAATTAGCTTATCGAAGTATGACCCCTTCAACTCGGGAAGGTTGCGATATATCACGTCCGGAACGTTGAATACGTGAACTACGTCTGGCCTCTCTTTCATTATGGCCGCTTTAGCCTCTCTGGCCACTTGTTCCCAATTTACTGTGTCGAAATGGGGTACGATTACCTCGTATCCCAGCTCCTCCAGTGTTTCGCGAAACCTTTTAAGTCTGATTGTCAAATTGGGCCTGTTGGCCAGGAGCATCGTTCTCATATAATCGACCTCATAAATATAATTATATAATTTTAATTCGAAGTAGAATTTTACCAACCATCTATCTAGCTACACTTTTCTCAATCAAACCTTCCAGCACCCGTTCCATCTCCTCGGCCTTCTTCTTCCAGCTGTAGTTCTCCATACTAACCTTGAAGTTTTTTGGACTGTTCTTAACCTCCCGAACCTTGTCCAGAAACTCGTCCATGCCATGGTAGATGAAAAGGTGGTCTCCTCCGATCTTCATCACATCCGGAATCGGATACGATAAGATGGGCTTTCCGCAGGCTGAATACTCGAAGAACTTGTTCGGCAGTACTATGTCGACCCAGTATTCCGACGATGGCGAGAAGGGTATGAGGCACAAATTCATAGCCGAGATGTACTTTGGAAGCTCCCTGTACTCGACAAGACCTGTGAATATCACTTTGTCTGCGATCCCCAGCTTCTTTGCCAGCCGCTTCAGCTCGTCCTCGTAATCGGTGAAGAGAGACCCGCCGACGATAAGCAACCTTGAATCCTCTTCTTGATCCAAAAATTCAGAGAACTTTTTTATGACCTCGTCCAGGGCATACCACTTCTCCATGCTCCCTGCAAACCCCATCACGAAGAGGTCTTCATGCAGTCCGAGCCGCCTCTTTCCTTCAGCTGCGTCCATCGGTTTGAAGTAATCGGTGTTCACACCATTGGTAATCAGTTTCGACTCGAAACCGAGGCGATCAAGACGCTCGACAAGAGAAGGCGATACCGTGGTGATCTTATCGCTCTTCTCCAGGTTGTATCTGATGACCTGCCATATCCCGCTTCTCAGGGCCCACTTGAGCATGGGGTTGTCGTAATAAGCCGCCGCTGAATCCGGAAACCAGTCTTTCAAGTCGAATAATACTGGAACTCCGCTCTTTTTTGCGGCTTTTATCACCGCGGTTCCCGAGAGTACGTGGGCTGCAACCACGACGTCTATATCCTCTTCCGCAATGATTCTTTTGAATACGTTGTAGTGGTGGGGCGCGTTCAGGGTATAATGGAGGGCCGGATTTTTGGCGGGGTATTTTGTAGCTTCGTGTACGACCAGACTCGTCGTCCTCTCCTGTCCTTCGCTCACATGGAAGTGAGGAACGTGGACCTCATGTCGCGTTGCAAGTTCCTCAAAGATGTAGTGATGCCGAGAGGGCACGGGGTGGTGTATGTAGTCCTGTGTCGAAACTAGCAGTATTCTCATTTACCAATGCTCCGTCGAGTCGTTGTTCACAGTCGAGGTCTAGAAGCGTGACTTACACACATTCTTCGATGTAATTGTCATCTTCAAATCTGACGAACCTATTTTTCTTCGAAGACTTCAGCGCAGCCTCTGCCATCACAACCGCACGCATGCCGATCGTCCCGTCGGAATTCGGGACGTGCCTTCCCTCAACACAAGAGATGAAGTGCTTGAGCTCCTCTTTCAGAGGCTCAGCATATGAAATCGAAACGATCTGCTCACCACCATCTTCAACACTGACAGGCTCGCCATTCTCGACGACGATTTTCGCGTTGAAGAAGTGCAGCTCCTTTGGATTCAGGTAATCTACTAGTGCGCTCTTCTCGCTCCCTATCACGACCAGGTCGCGTTTTTTCCCGTAAGCTGAGACGAGCCAGCTCTCGAACGCATACCCCTTCACATCGTCGAAGTCCATCGCTATCATGCAGGTATCTTCGACACCCGATCGAAAAGCGGCGCTGGACGTCGCAACGAGCCCGTTGGGATAATCGCGATTCAACAAATATGGAAACATGTCCAGCTCGTGAATCCCCAGCGCATATATCACGCCCATATCTCTGCGGGGAAGTCCAAAATCGAGGCGGTTGCTGATGATGTTCTGGACGGTTCCGAGTTCCCCCGCATCGATCCTGCGCTTCAGCTCTATTACCGCGGGGTGGTACCTGAAGATGTGGCCTACCATCAGAACAGAGCCGTTCTCCTCCGAAACCCTGACGAGATCTTTTGCCTCCTGGACGTTCATTGTCATCGGCTTCTCGACCAGAACATCCATCCCAGCTTCCATGAACACTCTTGCTATCCTGTAATGGGTGCCTGAAGGCGTAGCGATGCTCACCGCATCCACGTCGGGGTCCGAGATCATATCTCTGTAATCGGTGAGATGGGGAACGCCAAGGGAATCGCCTAAATCCTTTGCACGCGCTTCATCGAGATCGCATATCTTCACGACGTCGATCACGCCATCAGACTCCAGCTCTTTGTACGCACGAACGTGATTCTTGCCCCAGTGGCCCGTTCCCACGACTCCGATTCCAGCCATTTAAAGTGCCTCTCTAATATTATCGCAGACGTACTCGACCTCTTCGCGGCTCAGCTGGGGGTGCATGGGAAGAGAGAGTATCTCCTCGACACACCTCTCGGTTACAGGCAAATGAACGTCCGCGAGCATGCAGGGCTGCTTATGCAGAGGCACAGGATAGTGAACTCCGGTGGATACGCCCTTCTCGTTTAGATATACAGCCAGTTTATCCCGCTCTTTAACCCTTATGACGTAGAGGTGGTAGACGTGTTCGGCCCAGCTCTTCTCCGTCGGGATGACGAGATCAAGCCCGTCCAGCGACCTATTGTATTGAGCGGCAACTTCCCGTCTTTTTTTGTTCCACTCTGATATGTGCTTCAGAGACTCTCGTCCAATCGCGGCATGAATCTCATCCATCCTCAAGTTGAGCCCGAGAATCTCGTGGAGGTATTTATCTTTTCGTCCATGGTCGCGAAGCATTGAGATCTTCTTGGCCAGCTCATCGCTGTTCGTCGAGACTATGCCGCCTTCCCCGAGAACCGTCATGTTCTTTGAAGGGAAAAAGCTGAAACATCCGATGTCCCCTATTGAGCCAGCCTTCTTTCCCTTGTAAGCCGCCCCGTGTGCCTGGCAAGCATCTTCGATCACGGCAAGGTCCTTCTCCTGGGCGATCTCATTTATCGGGTCCATATCGCATGGGTGACCGTATAGATGGACCGGAATTATTGCTTTCGTACTCTTCGTGATCTTTCTCTCGATGTCGCTCGGGTCGATGGTGTACGTATTCTCGTCTATATCTGCGAATACCGGCGTTCCACCGAGAAAAAGTATAGGTGACGCAGTTGCAACGAATGTATGAGCTGGCACTATCACCTCGTCACCCTTCTTTATCCCCTGCGCCATAAGTGCTAGGAGAATCGCGGAGGTTCCTGAACTCACGCCGATGGAGTGTTTTGTCCCACAAAATTTCGCGAACTCTTTCTCGAAACTTCCGAGCTTCTCCCCTTTGACATATCTACCACTATTTAGAACCTCGATTACAGAACTTCGTATATCATCATCCACGTACATTTTGCTGAAGTCGATCTTCATAATTTCACCCACTCATATGGAACTTCGAAGTAACCTGGTGGACAGTTCATCTCGTCGATCTTCTTTATCACGCGTGCGGGATTTCCATACGCCAAGACGTTGTCAGGTATGTCCTTCGTGACCACAGACCCCATGCCGATAAGCGAATTCATTCCTATTGTAACTCTTGGGCCTATTGTAACGCATCCCCCAATCCTTGCCCCCCTCTTTATTCTAACGCTTCTAGCACAGTCTTCGAACCGGGGGCATGGTGGATGAAGCACGTTTAAGATGGTGGTAGAAGGGCCGATCCACACCCCATCATCGATAATTACGAACTCGGGAATGAAGCAGTTGGAATGGACGCGCACGCCGTTTCCAATAACGTTGTCTCGCTCCACGACTGTGTGACTTCCTATGCTTACGTTGTTCCCTATAACGTTGTTCTCCCTCACGAGAACGCCATGCCCTGTATTGAAATTGCTTCCGATCTCGTTTCCGGCATATATCACAGAGTGGCTTCTTATGAGCGAATTCTCCCCTATGAACAACTTTTTGCCCCTGAAGCCGGAGCCGAGAACCACGTAATCTTCAACTACAGTGCCCTCTCCAAGGACGACGTTCTCGTTCATACCCATTCTCTCATATAATCCAAAATATCTCTTCTGATCTCCTCGTCCCTTAATGCAAATTTTATCAGGGTAAGGATGTAATCGGATTTATTTCCTGCATCGTATCGACGTCCTCCAAACTTGTACGCATAGATCCCCTGATCTTTCATCAAAATTTTGATGGAATCTGCGATCTGAACCTCGTCACCCAGGCTCGGTTCAGTCTTTTTTATGCAATCAAATATTTCAGGAGTGAATACGTACCTGCCAATGGCACCTAGATTCGACGGAGCGTCTTTGGGGCTCGGTTTCTCGATCACGTCTTCCATGAGGTAAAGGTCGTCCCCCACACTCTCCCCCTTTATGATGCCGTAGCTTGAGATCCTCGCCTCGGGTATTTCCTGGACTGCGATTACAGATCGCCCCTTCGTCTCAAAAACGTTTATTAGTTGTTTTGTGCAGGTTATCCTGTCCTCCGTCAGATCATCACCGAGAAGGACTGCAAAGGGCTCGTCTCCGATATGTTTCTCTGCCTTTAAGATGGCGTCTCCAAGACCTTTTGGGTCCTTCTGTCTTATGTAGTGGATGTCTGCAAGAGATGATATATCCTTCACTTCTTTCAATAAGTTATATTTTTTCTTTTGAAATAAATGATTTTCAAGCTCCGGAGAGGTATCAAAGTAATCCTCTATCGACCTTTTTCCCCTTCCGGTGACGATCAATATGTCATTTATTCCCGAGAGGATGGCCTCTTCGACAACAAATTGGATGATTGGCTTATTTATGATGGGCAGCATTTCCTTTGGTATGGATTTTGTGATGGGAAGAAACCTCGTTCCTAATCCAGCTGCCGGAATTATCGCTTTCTTGATCATCGTCCTGCCCCACTCGATCTCTTATACATCTTTACGTCTGGTCATCTGCAGCGCTTAATAATCTTTTTCATCAGTCAATTGAAGATGAAATATCTGCGTCTGTCGTCTTCAGCGATACAAGCCCTGTGAATTCCACACCACCCTTAATGTTCAGCCTTCTGCCCTCCATCAATTTAAACGCTTCAACCTGGTCGGTCCAAAAGCAAGAGATGACGTCAACCGCCTTTCGTAGGACTGCGTTCCAAGCTCCTTGCCGTAAACCCTCTCGGCAATAGCTCCCCCACCGTTGCGATCTCAGCATCCCCACTCGTGTTTGCCATGATCACCTTGACCTCCTCACCGAACTCGATCAGGTTCTGCCTGCATATGCCGCAGGGCGCGACCGGCTCTTCGGCCTCCGCGACGACGGCCAGGGCCTCAAACTCCTTCTCCCCCTCGGAGACGGCCTTGGCGATGGCTGCCCTCTCGGCGCAGATGGACGCGCCGCTGGCGGCGTTCTCGATGTTGGCGGCGGAGTAGACCTTCCCGTTCTTCGTGAGGATGGCTGCGCCCACTCGGAACCCCGAGTATGGGGCGTAAGATCGCTCTCGGGCCTTGTTCGCTTCTGCGATCAGTCGATCGTACCCGCCCTCGTAAGGGTGGGGGCCGCACCGGAGTGAGCCGATGTACATGCATTCTTCGGGAGCTATGCTCGGAATCACCATCTCCTCACCGCCATCGACGAACTTCACCGGAGCCCCCCTTATGATCACCGCGGGTATGCCCTCGTTCCCCTCACCCATGACGATCTGGGCTGCTGAGACGAGGTTGTCGGCCACCGCCTTCCTCGTCACCTCCAGGGGCCTTCCGTAAAGGTCCTTTTGTCCCCTCGCATCCTCCACCGGAACGATGCCGTCGCAGGCGAGGGCCACGCCGACGCAACCAAGGCGGAGGGGATGGGTCCTGCTGTCGCCGATGACCACGCCGATCTCCTTTCCAGCTGCCTCTTCCATTCTCCTTCGTATAAGAGCTGCGGACCTCTGGGGCTTTTCCGGGAACAAGACGACGTGACCTGGAGGCGCGTTGGAGTGATCTATCCCGGCGTTTGGGTAGAGAAAGCCGTCCTTGATGGTCAGAACTACGCCGGGGATCCCGCCCATGATCCTGTCGGAACAACCGATGATCAGCTCCATCTCCCTCGGGTCTTTTCTGTACTCGTCCGCCAGCTCCAGGGCGCGGGGCCCGGGCTCGACGTCCGAGAGCTTCACGACCCCGCCTTCGGCGGTGGCCACCACGCTCTCCGCGATCACCAGGACGTCTCCGTCCTCGAGGTTGAGATCGGCTCTTTTTATCCCTCTCAGGAGGACCTCTACCAGGTCGTCCCCTGCTCTCACCAGCTCCGTCTTTATTCCAAGAACTTCCAAATGCCTCACCAATACCGTTTGGGATCCTCCACCCGCTCCAGCGCCTCCAGGATGGCTCCGGCAACAACGGGCAGGTTGAAGGGCTGGCCCAACAGGTTTTTGATGAGCCCCCTGATCTGGGCCGCGGTCCCGAGGACCAGAACCTCCATCTTTCCAGGGTCGCAGCGAAGAGCTCCCATGGGTATCGCAGCGTCGCCCCCCCGGGCCAGCATCTCCTGCTTGATCACTATCGCCTCCATCGAGGTTACGCCCCGAAGGGATAGGGCCCGAAAAGAGCCCTTGCTGCCGAGGGCCCTAGAACCGTCCTCCCCCACTCCCATCCCGGCGAAGGCCCAAGAGAGATCCCTAGGATGGCCCGAATGTGCGAATACCTCGACCTCCAGGCCACCTTCTGTCCGAGATCGCGATGGACCGCCCCGGATGGTTTCTGCCATCCGAATCGTCTCCATGGAGGCGGCAACGTCGTGGGTTCTGACGAGGTGAGCCCCGTTGTAGACGGCGACGGCGGTGGCGGCAAGAGACCCCTGGAGCCTTTCGGCTGGGTCTGTCTTCTTCAAAATTGCGCCGATGAATGATTTCCTGGATACGGCCGCCATCACCGGCCTCGTCAGCACCCTCAAACGAGATAGGCCGTCCAGGATGGCGAGGTCGTGCCCCGGTCCCTTTGGCGGCGTCCAGTGGCCGATCCCTGGATCGACGGTCACCTTCTCGATGGAGACGCCAGCCTCTGCGGCATCCTTCAACCTCTCGCCAAGAGACGCCACGATATCCCCCATATTGAGGAGGTCGCCGGGCCTCTCTTTTGATGCCATTATTATCAGGGATCCGTCATGGTCGGCTACGGTCCGGGCCATACCAGGGTCCAGAAGGGCGGATACGTCGTTTATGCAAGATGCTCCCATGGACAGAGCCTCATCGGCGACCGTTGCTCTCTGGGTATCTACGGATATCGCCACATCGTCTCCCAGCCCGTCCAGGACTATCTCGAGGGCCGGAAAGAGACGTCTTCGCTCCTCGTCCTCGGGAATTTCCGGCGATCCGGGTGCGGTGGAGACGGCGCCCAGATCGAGGACCTCCGCGCCCTCCTTTGCGAAGGCCAAAGCTCGCTCAAGAACTGCGTCCTGCCCCGCGAAAGACTCCTCGTAGAACGACTCGCGGCTGAGGTTTATCACACCCATCACTCGGACGGGGTGTATGTCTCCCAATTTGATTTTGCCGATCAAGCCCTCGATGGTCAAGTTCAACGCCCCACTGAATAAGACTGGTCGACTTTAAAACGTTATTCCAGGGATCGTTTATCACTCCGAGAGCCTCAGCATCATGCCGGTCGTCCTCGCCCTCTCGATGGCCAGGTTCAGGATCAATAGGCTCGCCGCAAAGTACAGGAGAGCAAGCCCCATTCCGAGGAGAACCTGGTGAGACCCATAGCCGTAAGCGGACCGGTAGTATTCTAGGAAGTAAGTCAGAGGTATCGATTTCGAGAGGAGCTGGAGAGGTCCTGGGAGAATCTCCACGGGGTAGTAGACCCCGCTCACCAGCATCATTATCCCGCTGAGGCTCCAGGCAGCCACGTCCGCCCTCTGGCCGAAGAGGAGGATCGATATGCAAACCGCCATCCCGATCGAAGCGGCGGTGATGAACGTCCCGGCCAAAAAGACGATGACTGTCACAAGGCCCCCCGCGAGAAAGTCGAAGCCGAAGAAGCGGGAGCTCGCCAGGGCCAGTATGAGAAAGACTGCCGACCCCCTGATCACCCCGAAGAGCATCGCCCCCAAAACCAGGTGGTATCCTCGGATCGGTGCCACGAAGGTCTGCTTGATGCTCTTGCTCCAGAGGTCGAAGAGGAGGATGTAGGCGACGTCGATCTGGCTGATCTGTAGGATGCTGAGGGCGATCGCTCCGACGAGGACGAAGGCGACCATGTCGTCTGTCACCTGGAGGAACCGGGTGAGAAGGCCGATCGATAAAAGGCCGATGAAGGGCCAGAAGACCAGCTCGAAGACGGTGAATACGTTCCGCTTGGATATGATCCAGTTCTTGTAAGTCGCGGAGAGAAACTTGTTCAGCTCACCTTGCCAGCTCAAGGAAGACGTCCTCCAGATCGGGCTGATCTATGCCTATGTCCAAAATATCTGCCTCAGCGAAAGCCTTTATTATCCTGCTCACGGCCCTTTCGGAGTGGTCGAAGACCATCTCCACCCTACCAGGAGATTGCCTGACGTCCATGACCCCGGGGATTATCCTAAGCTTCACCGGGTCGAGATCTCCCTCGTACTCGACGAAGATCCGGTGTCCGATCTTCAGAGCCCTCTTCAGCTCTCCAGGGGTTCCAAGGGCGATCAAGCTGCCCTCTCGAAGAAAGGCTATTCTGTCGCAGAGTTCCTCGGCCTCGGGCATGTAATGGGTTGTGAGGACGACGGTGATATCCTGTTCCTCGTAGATCTTCTGGATGAGAGCTCTCGTCTTCATCGCCATATCCGGGTCGAGGCCAGAAGTCGGCTCGTCAAGAAAGAGAATCTTGGGCCGGTTCAGGATCGATTTTGCTAGGGAGACCCTCTGTTTCAGGCCGGTGGAGAGGGTCTCAAACTTCGAGCTGACATGAGGTTCAAGCTCGAAGGCCGCCACCGCCTCGTCCACAGACCTCGCGAGATTCCGACCGTAGAGTCCGTAGAGCATCGCTGAATGATTCAGGTTCTCCCTCACTGTGAGGCTCCAGGGAAAGTTGGGGTTTCCGCTGCTAATGTTTATCCTCTCCCTGACAGCGTGGGTCTTTTGAAGGGCATCTAGGCCCAGAACCTCAAGGTGGCCGCAGTCGGGCCGGATCAGGGTGGAGAAGATCGACATCAATGTGGTCTTTCCAGCGCCGTTGGGACCGAGGATGCCGAAGACCTCGCCCTCCTCGATGGAGAGGGATACCTCGTGAAGGACCTCTTTCTTTGTGAAGAGACCACGAAAGCTCTTGCAGATCTTCTCAGCCCTTAACGCTGGCATAGGTTTCGGTAAAGACGGAGGTTGAAGATATCATTGGCGGTTTGATGGGAGGGCAGCGTGGCGATGGTGACGGAAAGCCGCAATCTATCTCCGGGGCCGAAGGGGGCCGCGCCTGCGAAGCGATCTATTTCCCCTCTCGCGCAAAAGCCAGAAGATCGCAAAAGCTGTGGCGCCCAAAAGGACCGCTAATAAGGGTATCCTCAAAAGTCGCACCACGTTGGGCGGAACAACCTCCAGTGGTACGGAAAGCGATGCAACACCACTTTCGTGGCTTATCTCGCAGCCGATCCTGTATTCCTGTGCCCGAGCCGACTCCTCTACCAAGACGTCAAAGCGGGCGACTGCAACTCCTCCAGCAGGTATGTCCCCCAGACGAGACCGATCCGTCAGGGTCGTGAAGGGTGATGCCGACACCAGGCGCGCGGTGCAGTTGGTGGCAGCGCTCTCCCCGGCGTTGCCGACGATGATGCTGATAGAGCCCTTCTCGCCGGGTGAGAGGTCGGATCTTGTCCCCATCAGCTCCAAGGCGGGAGGGTCGCCCTCCACCGATAGGATGAGGTCCAAGGCCAGACTGGTGGGAAGATAGAGGGGCGAGGCAGTCCCGCCGCTGAAGCTGACGTCGACCTGGTGCTCGTACTCGAGGTCGAGGCTGAGGGGGATCGGACCCTCGGCGCCATCTTCGATCCCGAGATCGAACTCTATGATCGCGGTCTCCCCTGGCCCGAGAAGGTCGAGATGGACTGGTCCGGAGAGAACCTCGATCGGTTTATCGGAACGGAGATCCGCTTTCAGGTTTGATGCGTCCAGGCAGCCGAACTCCGCCAGCATCTCCTGAGTCGCCTCTTCTTCTGAGCCTGGAGAGACGATGCCGGGAACGAGCCGTTCCACAACGCCATCGTTTGCCAAAACCAGCCTGAGGGTCCCATCGGTTCTGGGGGCGAAGACGGGATTGACGACGGAGACGTCGATTTTGGGCCCGCCCTCTACCTTGTAGTGGTCGCCGGCGAACTGGACCCCTCCTGTGGCAGAAGCTGCCTCTGCTATGCTCGCGGCAGACGGGGCCAAAACGAGGAAGGCGATGAGGAGGGTGAGGGGGAAGCAGATCTGGTGGTGGAGCATCTCGATCTGCCACGTTGTATTCCTTCGCGTATAAGTTTGTTGTACAAGTATTCTCAGAAGCGAAGGTGCCTGAATTTTTCGAGATCACCGGGCCAGGATGGTGCTGGCAAAGAAGGTCCCGGACGCCGCCAAAATTATCGTCGCTCCCGAGGGGATGTCGAGCTTGTAAGATACAATCAGGCCGACGAGGACGAAGGATGCTCCCAGAAGGATCGAGAGGGCCATGATCCTTTTGATGCTTCGCGCGTGCTGCCTTCCGATGGCACCGGGGATGGTGAGGAGAGCGATCACCAGGATTATGCCCACGATCTTTATCAGGACCACGACGCTGAGGGCCACCATGCATAGCAGGAGGAGGCGAAGCTCTCTCACCGGAAGGCCCACCGCCTCGCCGTAGCTGGAATCAAAGGAGAGGATCAATAGGTCTTTGTAAAGAAGGGCCACAAGGACGAGCATCCCGAGGGTCAGGACGGATATCAGCGTCACGTCGCTCCAGGATACGGCGAGGATATTGCCGAACAGGTAGTCAAAAAGGTCGGGGGCGCGGCCATGGCTCAAGCTCACGAAGACTATTCCAAGGGACATTCCAGCAGCCCAGAAGACGCCGATGGCCGTATCCTCCGAGACCCTCGACCGGTCGCTGATCGCCCCTATTCCGAGAGCCGCCGCCACCGAGAAGAGGACCGCAAAGACGAGGGGGTCCATCCCAAGAAGGTAGCCGAGGCCGATACCGCCAAAGGCGGTATGGGCGATCCCTCCGCCGATGAAGACGATCCTGTTGAGGATGACGTAAATCCCGATGACGCCGCAGAGGACGGAGGCTATGATGCCGGCCGCGAGAGCGCTCTGCATGAACTCGTACGCGAATATCTCGATCATCGTCAGCCGTGCTCCCTCAGAACCCTGTGGGGGACGCCGTGGGCGATCATCTCCACGGGGCATTCGTAAGCCTCTTCTATGTCCTCGGCGGTCAGCTCTTTTGAGCTGTGGTAATAGAGCTTTCTGTTGACGCAGGCGATCTTCTTCACATAGGTCGACACTGCGCTGATGTCGTGGGATACCATGATTATCGTCATCTTCTCGTTCAGCTCACGGAGAAGCTCGTAGAACTCCCTCTGCCGGGAGCTGTCGATCCCGGTGGCTGGCTCGTCCAGAAGGAGAAGGTCGGGCTCTGAGACGAGGGCTCTTGCAACGAAAATCCGCTGCTGTTGGCCTCCGGATAAAGCGCCGATCTCTCTATCAGCATGCTCCAGCATCCTCACCGACGAAAGGGCCGCCAGGGCAGAATTCCGATCCTCGGGTGAATGGCGGCCGAAGAGGCCCATTTTGCCGCGGCGTCCCATCATAACCACCTCGAGGGCGCTGATCGGGAACTTCTGGTCGAAGAGGCTCTTTTGGGGTAGGTACCCGACCCGCTTTCTCGCGGCCTCGGGGCTCATCCCGAAGACCAGGACCCTTCCGCGATGAGGTTTGATCAACCCCAGGACGGCCTTGAGGAGGGTCGTCTTTCCTCCGCCGTTGGGGCCTATCAGCCCGAGAAAGTCCCCCTCTTTGACCTCGAGGTTCACGTCCTCCAGGACGGTTCGGCCTCCGAGATTGACCATGAGGTTCTCGATCGATACTACGTTCTCTCCAGTCATTTTTCTGCTCGCTCCATTGTCAGATTAACCGTCCAGGCTGGAGGCGATCTCTTGGCCCACATGCCTCATGTTCTCGATATAGTTTTCAGCGAGAGGGTCGAGGGGCACGACCCTGCCATCGATCTCTCTTGCGATGATCTCCGCCGACTTCGGGTTGAAGTTGGGGTCGACGAATATTGTGGTGATATTCTTCCGGCGAGCGACCTCGACGACCTCGGCTAGGTACCTGGGTCCGGGTTCCTTCTCGCTTTCAAGGATCGGCACCTGGACGAGACCGTAATCCCTTGCAAAGTAGCTCCAGGAGGGGTGGAGGACGATGAACTCTTCCCTATCCGTCTCCGAGAAGGTCGAGTTCAGCTCAAAATCGAGCTCTCTGAGCCTGCTGAGATTGTCGTCCCTGTTCTTTTGATAAAAATCAGCATTGTCGGGATCGACCTCTATCAGGCCCCGGCAGATGTTCTCGACGATGATCATGCCGTTCTTTGGCGAGAGCCAGATGTGGGGGTCTGCCATCAGTATATTCTCATGAACGTCATGATCGCCAGGATGAGCAGCGTGGCCGTGATCGTCGGAATCGGTCGTCTCCATCAGGTCCACCCTGGCAGAGGAGTCGACGACGAGCATATCCCCATTGGCCTGGATTATCTTCTCCATCCAAATCTCAAGGCCCGCTCCGTTCTTAACGTAGAGGTCTGCATCCTCCACCTCCACCAGCTTGGAGGGCGAGGGCTCGAAGGTATGAGGGTTTGTGCCCGGAGGAACCAAGATGTCGACCCTTACCCGATCCCTGCCTACCATCTTCGAGAAGTGGCCGAGGGGCACGGTGGTTGCGACGACGTTGATACCGCTCGTTTCCTCCGCAGAAGTTGGCTTATCGGTGGATATGCAGCCGCAAAGAAGGCAGGCCACGAGGATCAGCGCCGGAACCAAGGCGCACCTCAAGCTCAAAGCTCCACCTCCTTCAGGACCTTGCCGATGTACCTGGTTCGGGTTTTGCCGTCCTCCTTCCAGTAGCAGTACCAGTAGGGGCCATGGGGACATTTCTTGCACTCCTTTCCGCAGTAGACCCACTCCTGCCGATAGGTGACGGACCCCGGTCTCCTCTCTCCGGTTTCGGCTTTGTGGGCATCCCCTTCAAAAGATTCTTCGCGATCGGAGATTAGCCGATCGAGGTAATCCCTGATCTCCATTAGGTGGGGGAGGTCCTCTTCAGCCAACTCGTCCAAGATATATTTGGGGATCAAGGTCGCATCTTATGTAACTTGGCCAGTTAAATCTTTTCCTCAAGTTACATAAGAATAGATACAGGGAAAGGAGAACTGGAGAGAACAGATGGCAGAAGACAGGTTGGACTTTAGATTGAGCTGAAAAACTGCTGATGAGCCGCTCGCTGAATTCAGTTCTTCTGAATTTCTCGGGCATCACCAGCGAGGTTGGAAATACCTTTTATCTCATCACGTGGCACGTTTCGCTGAATCAATCTTTGCAACAAAATCTGAGGTTTCGAATGTTTGAAGAACTGGAGAAGATCAACGCTCGTCCTGAACCCTTTGAGTTTTACACGGCGAGTGACTTGTGGGCCGATGAGCACACATCAGAGCAGATGCTCAGGTTCCACCTGAACGAGGAGATCGATGTCTCGTCCCGAAAGGTGGAATTCATCAACCGCTCGGTCGAATGGATCGCTTCCCGCCTCAACGTCGGTGCGGGAATAAAAATCGCCGACTTCGGCTGCGGCCCGGGGCTTTATGCGGCGAGGCTGGCTCAGAGGCAGGCGGATGTGACCGGGATAGATTTCTCAAAGAGGTCGATCCAATATGCACAGGAAGTCGCAACCAGGGATGGTCTATCCATCCGCTATGTAAATCAGAACTACCTGGAGTTTGAAACAGATGACCGTTTTCATCTCATCCTGATGATCATGTGCGACTTCTGCGCCTTAAGTCCCGTCCAGAGAAAGCGGATGCTCAGAAAGTTCCACCAGATCCTCGAGCCCGGAGGTTCGGTCCTTCTCGACGTGTATTCATTGGCGGCTTTTGAAGGTCGAGAAGAGGGGGCGATCTACGAGGCGAACCTTCTTGATGGATTCTGGTCTCCGAACAAGTATTACGGGTTTCTAAACACCTTCAAGTACCAGAGCGAAAAGGTGATTCTTGACAAGTACACGATTATCGAAGCCGATCGCACGCGAACCGTCTATAACTGGCTACAGCATTTCACTCCCGAAACTCTGGAGAAGGAGTTTTTCGAATGCGGTTTTGTCGTTGAGGGCTTATATTCAGATGTTTCTGGCTCACCGTTCGACCCGGAAAATGACGAATTTGCAGCCGTCGCCAAGAAGCTATAGAAAATGTCTTAGTTAGGCATTACTTGGAGGAAATACACGAACAATCAAGACCGTTACCAACGGCTACACACGAGACAACGGATAAAAAGAGGGAAGACGTATGAGAGTGTTTGAAAGACCGGGACCCGCCAACACAGATGAAACGATTGAAATTGTGAAGAAGGTGTCTTCGCAATATCGCTATCTTGTCGTCGCATCAATTACCGGAGAGTGTGCTGTACGAGTCGCTGAAAGAATCCTCGACACGACCATCATTTGTGTCACATGTCCTCAAGGAATGGGATGGGAAGTTGACCACATGCAGAGTGGTCCGTTTGCAGATATTCCTGAACTCCAGAAGGTGCGCGATGAATGGGAGGAACGCGGTCTCTCCCGGGTGCCCATGCAAATCACCCCGGAAAATAGACTAAAATTAACAGCCTTGAACGTTCCCATCATCCAAGGAACAATTCCCTTCTTTGGTCCAAGTTTTTCAATGCGACTTCATCTCCAACAGGTGACATCCCTTGATATTCTGGCAAAGACCTTAGAATTGATCTCCACTGGGACGTTGGTCTGTTTGGAATGCGTCTTGATGGCTGCCGATGCAGGAGTGATTCCTGAACAAGAGCCAGTTCTTGCCGTCGCAGGGACTGAGCGCGGTCTTGATACGGCATGGGTCATCAAAAGTAGCGCCTCTGCCAATCTTTTTCATCCATCAAAAGGATGCCGATTTGTAGAATTGTTGGCCAAACCAGGCTTATCGTACCAACCCGCCATGGCCATTGAATATCTGCGATAAGGTGAGACGAAGGCCGGTCCTCGAACCGGCCTCTTGCGTCCGCTTCAGGTGACCTCTGCGAACTTGCTGTAGGAGTCCCTTTCCTTCTTGCTGGGCTTCACCTTCTTGAGGGACTCATCGAAGTGCTTGCCCTCGATCTTGTACTTCTCGATCTCCTCGTCCTCCTGGGGCTTTCCTCCGAGGACGTACTCCCTGATCGCCAGCATCACCGCCTCGTTGCAGACCGCTGCCAGGTCTGCGCCCGAGTAGCCGTCGGTCCGCTTCGAGATGGCCACGAGATCTACGTCTTCGGCAATCGGCCTCTTCTCGGTGTGGATCTTCAGTATGTCCAGCCTTGCCTCCTGGTCGGGCATCCCGATCTCGATCATCCTGTCGAACCTGCCGGGTCGCAGGAGCGCTGGATCGATGATGTCGGGCCGGTTGGTGGCGGCGATCACAACGACGTTGTGAAGCGACTCAAGGCCGTCCATCTCCGAGAGAATCTGGCTGATCATCCTCTCGGTGACGTGAGAGTCGCTGGAGCCGCTTCCCCTCGCAGGCGCGATCGAGTCCATCTCGTCGAAGAAGAGGACGGTAGGTGCTGCCTGCCTTGCCTTCCTGAAGATGTCCCTCACCGCACGCTCCGACTCGCCGACCCATTTCGAGAGAAACTCAGGACCCTTGATCGAGATGAAGTTCGCCTGGCTCTCGGTGGCCACGGCCTTGGCCATGAGGGTCTTTCCCGTGCCGGGAGGGCCGTAGAGCATTATCCCCTTGGGCGGTGTTGCGGCCATGTGGCTGAAGAGCTTGGCGTAGGCGAGAGGCCACTCCACCGACTCTCTCAGCTCCTGCTTGACATCGTTCAGGCCGCCGATGTCGTCCCAGTGGATGTTCGGCGACTCCACCAGAACCTCACGCATGGCGCTCGGCTCAAGCTCCCGGAGGGCGTCCACGAAGTCCTCGTTGACGACCACGATCTTGTTAAGGATCTCGACGGGTATGCTCTCAACGTCCAGGTCTAGCTCCGGAACGATCCTTCTAAGAGCCCTCATCCCGGCCTCTCTCGCGAGAGCCGCGATGTCGGCTCCGACGAAGCCGTGGGTGATGTCGGCGAGCTTCTCCAGATTCACGTCTTCTGCAAGAGGCATACCCCGAGCGTGGATCTGGAGGACCTCGAGCCGAGACTCCCTATTCGGAACCCCTATCTCGATCTCGCGGTCGAACCTGCCGGGCCTTCTGAGGGCCTGGTCCAGAGCATCGGGCCTGTTGGTCGCGCCTATTACCACCACCTTGCCTCTGGACTCAAGGCCGTCCATCACCGCCAAAAGCTGGGCGACGATCCTCCGCTCGACCTCGCCTGTCACCTCTTCTCTCTTGGGGGCGATGGAGTCGATCTCGTCGATGAATATTATCGAGGGCGCCTCCTCTTCGGCCTCCTTGAATATCTCTCGGAGCTTCTGCTCGGACTCGCCGTAGTACTTGGACATGATTTCGGGGCCGCTCAGGGTCTGGAAGTGTGAGTTCGTCTCCGAGGCTAGAGCTTTTGCGAGAAGGGTCTTTCCAGTACCCGGGGGGCCGTGGAGAAGGACGCCCTTTGGAGCCTCGACGCCCAGACGTTCGAAGAGTTCAGGATGCTTCATGGGAAGCTCGATCATCTCCCTTATCTTCTTGATCTCGGGGCCGAGGCCGCCGATGTCCTCGTAGGTGATCCTCGGTATCGCCCTCTCCTCTTTTGCGGGCTTTTCGCTGATCTCGATCCCCGTCCTGTCGCCTATAATTACGGCATCTGCGGCGGGCGAGATCTTGGTTGCCACAAGCTCAATCTTCCTGCCCATCACGCTGATCTCGATCACGTCTCCCCTGGTGAGGACCCTTCCGTCCAGGTATCGGCGAAGGTACTCCTCGCCTCCGGTGATCCTGAGAGGTACCGTCGGCGCGAAGACGACTTTGCCCGCAGGAGCTGACTTGATGATCTTTACCGGCACCCTGTCGTCTATGCTCACACCGGCGTTTCGTCTAATGTTCCCGTCTAGACGGATGATCCCCGTCCCGGTATCTTCTGGATATCCGGGCAGAAGAAGGGCCGCGGTCTTCTTTTTTCCTGTGATCGAAAGGACGTCTCCCGCCTGCCACCCGGCGCTGTAAAGGACGGCCTGATCGACCCTCGCGATCCCTCTTCCCACGTCGGAAGGACGGGCTTCACCCACTTTGAGCGTGTACTCCTCTGTCATATCAATCCTCATACAATATCAATATCTTTTTATTTCAACCTATCCGCTTTGTTTGACCTGACTGTCATGTGGTGCGGTTTCGGGATCGATTTGAGGATCGTTTTATGATCATCTCAACGCCATCCCTTTTGCACAGATCGTTTTTCGCACGCCAGCAGATTCACACATATTCGGATATTAACCTGTAGTTAGTACTAGGTAGTTACCTGATATTTAAAGATTTTGTTCCATCGTGGCGCTAAACAGGGGATGATGAAGTCGTTTCAGGCCGATCAAAGAACGTCGTCTGTAAAAAGGGGATATCCCGATGTACTCGAAGATGAAGTCCATGTGTTCGATTTATAATCGCGATTTTCAAGCTCCATCGAATCGCCCGTTCCATCAAGTCAGGTTCGACCTGCCAGCGGAGACCGAGATCGCAACCTTGCGGAGGTGAAGCTCGGGCCCCAAAGATTCGACTCTTCGATGATGGTTCGAAGATCTGTACGGTTGACGTCCAATGAGATCAATTCTGTGGTGCTTTTGAAACTGATTGCCTTCCGTTGATCGGGATTTGGTTCGCCGATGAACTCGAAGAAATATTTTCAATTCATATCATATTGTGGTTTGAAAATACGTTGATCTTGTTTCAGACGTGAAAAACAATTCGGAAGGTAATCTTTTTGACGGTTGATTGCGGCGGCAGAGTGAAAGGAAATTATATATTTAATTAATAATTATATTTCTTTAGCAATCTATTAAACACGCATCAATAAGGCGTTTCATTGTCTTAAAGTTGGGATTTACAAAATATCATATATTTTCATACAATTGCAGATCTATACAGTAGTATACATCACAAGCGTCTATTAGTATCTTGGTTACATGGTTGGAATTGTAAAGAAGGCGATGAGATCGGATCGGGATCTCTTCGACCGAGTTCACCAAAAGAGGATTGTATAAATGGAGACTGAGTCCAAAGGAACCATATCCGGGCTTAGGGTAGCTGGCGTGATTGCTCTGTTGGCGTCACTCTTCCTTCTCGTGCCCGCGGCATCGGCAGACGATACCTATTCGCTTATATTTTATGCAAACGTAGATCCAGTACGGGCTTCAGAAGATGACACCGTAACCTTCACCTACGAAGTCTATAACACCGGTACCGGAACCCTTTACGACGTTGAAGTCTGGTATTTCTCTATGGAGGAGATGATAGAAGTAGGCGACCTTGAAGGTGGAGAATCTGCGTTCCCCACTGCAGACTACGTAGTGAACATGGACGATGCTCTGTACAAGAGGGGTCGGCCTTACATATACAACGTGGCCTGTGCAATAGGTTACGGTGAGGATGGAACCTTGATGGCCCGTGCCAACGCTGCCTGTTCCATAATCGTAATCTAACGCCGAATGCCGATTTTGTGGTTCGACGTGTTTCAGCACGTCAGATCACATCCTTATTTTTAAAGCTTTTTAAACTGAACGACCATTTTTGTCTTGCAACATAAATGGATAGCGAAAAATGTATCAAGCCTCGGGTGGGATTTGAACCCACGGCCTCGTCCTTACCAAGGACGCGCTATGCCAGCTAAGCCACCGAGGCACGAAAAGGTGCGATTGCCTCCCACGTGCTTCCTGTTTTTGAACCTTTCGGTCAACGCATTTCCGCCCTCGGCGCCTCGACCATCCCAGTATTTGCATCGAGATCGTGTGATCCTTGAAGGGGCTTCGTCGTGCAAATCCCCAGCGACAGGGCGGACTACCTCGATCCATTTCTCTGGAACCTCTACCTCCATGACAGAATGGTTATTTATCCGATCAGCCTCAAGATCGATGGCGTGTCACCCAAGCTCCAGAAAGGCGAAGAGCTGATCAGAGCCCTTCGACCGCACCCGCTGGCCTTTTACCGGCTCTACGCTATCTGGATCTATCTTGCCTTTGTTGGAGTCTATTTCGCCTCTGATCCAAGGATCGAGATTTTTGACATGAGCCCCGAAAACTCGGCCCGGATCCTCTGGTGGCTGTCGATCCTCGTGCCGGCGGTTCTGATCGCCCTCTTCAGGATCAACTGGAGATGGCTTATTGCCCTGGCGATTCCTGGCCTTCTTGCCTTTTACCTTCCGGGCCAATTGGAGTACACGGCTTTTCTCGAGACTTGGGGCCTCCTCTGGTTTGCGGACCAAAATCACATCCTTACGGCTTTCGGCGTCTTCGGGATCCTGGGAACGGAGGAACACCGCAGGTCTCACAGATACTACATCACCAACTGGAGGCTGATAATGGAGTCGGGCCACCTCGGGGTTCACCGGAGAACCCTCCTCTACAAGAACATAAACGACCTGGTGGTGGAGCAGTCCTTCCCGGGAAAGATCTTCAACTTCGGAACGATCATCCCCATCACCGCTTCGGGTTTGGGCCTCGGCGACGACTCCAGCATGGCGGGCGCGGCCGTGGGGACGAGAGCGATGATCGGCGCCGGGGGCGGCAAGACCATATCGACGCCGAGGGGAAGGTCCCACCACCTCCTCGAGGGGGTAGGCCGTCCCGAGCAGGTCCACGACCTGATAATATCCCTGATGCACGCCCAGGGATAGAGGACTGGGAAAAAAGAGACGCTCCGATCCTGCAGCTGCAGAATTCGTCACGCCGTTTTCAAAACCGTCTCGTAGACCGCTTCCGTCTCTCGGGCGATCTCGTCCCACGTGAACTCCCTTTCGAGCCGTTCTCTTCCAGCCTTGCCGAGCCGTTTCATCTCCTCGGGGTTATCGAGGAGCCGGTTGATGCACCAGGCTATCGACTCGGGCTGTATGTAGGCGAGGAGGCCGTCCTCGAAGTTCTTGATTATGCTGACGGCGTCGGTGGCGACGACGGGCTTTCCAGCGTCCCAGCCTTCCAGGACCACGATCCCGAAGGGCTCGTTTCTGCTGGGCAGGCAAATCATGTCGCTGGCGTTCATCCACTCCTCTTTGACGTTGCTGGGGGTGTACCCCAGAAAGACGCAGGCACCTTCGACGCCCAGTTCTCGGGCCTTCTCTTCGCAGATCGGCTTCATCCCGCCATCGCCGATGAAGACGAACTTCGCATCCCAGTGACGGGCGAGGACGTGGGGGATGGCCTCCACCAGGATGCAGGGACCCTTCTGGTAGTCCATTCTGCCGCAGAAGAGGACCACCGGGGCGAGAGGATGAATCCCGTGCCTCTCCTTGACCCTCCCCGGGTCCAGGGACCGCCTGAAGCTCCCGATGACCAGGCCGTTGGGTACGATCTCGATCTTCTCCCTCGGGATCTGGTATAGCATCATCAGCTCGTCCTTCATCCTCTGGGTGGTGGTGATCACCGTGGCCGACTCGTAGCCGCTCAGCCATTCGCGGTGAGCGATCTCCCTTGGAACGCCCTCGCTGCTGAAGTTGTTCCCGTTTCTGCCCCATTCGGTGCTGTGGAGCGTGATCACGTAGGGGATGCCGTAGGTGGCCTTTATCCTGTTGAGGGCCGTGACCGGATGCCAGTCGTGGCCATGCATCAGGTCGAAGTTGCCGGAGAGCTTCTGGACGTACCAGAACCTATGGAAGATGGCATCACACATCCTGTCCATCTGGGTGAGTATGTCTCCATACGGGTCGAAGTCCACCCTCTGATAGTGAACGCCGTTGATCGCGTCGTAGGAGCCGAAGTCTCCCCGACGTGTGAAAACGTGCACCTCGTGCCCCCTTCTCACGAGGGCTTCGGAAAGTTCAGAGACATGAGGGGCGACGCCACCAACCTTTATGGAGTAAAGGCTCTCCCAGGAGAGCATCCCTATTCGCATTTCATCCACCACATCAAGATCAAAACGCTTTTCGTCAACTTCGCCATTGTAGGATAATCAAGAGCGACGAACCGTCAACAGGCGGTATCAAAGGGGCCGAAAGCTGCCAGATTGAAGCATCAGCATCGTCAATCTCGTTCTTCGATAAGCTCCGTTCGCCAATTTTTGCTATAATTTCTTATGCTGTCGTCTCATTAACCTTTCGGTTTTTGCCGATTCGCGTCGATGAATTTCCATCGAATTTGCTCCTTTGTGAATTAATTCACCTTTGTCAAGTCTCATCGTGATGATTATTCTGATCGCGGATTTGAGCCGTAACGATTCTTAGCATATCGATTTTAGTTAATAAATCCCCGAAGCAGAATTTACATCGATCCAGGAGACCGCATAATCCTCGTGATCTTCACATCACAACTTCCGTTTTGTTCTTTCGGATTCTTCGGAAACTTCAGTTTTTTCTGTATGGGCTCGAATGTACTTAAAAGTTGTGGCGATCATCTCGATGAGATGAAGCCGTTTGCTCAACTTTCTGTAAATCGGGCGGTGATCGCGTACATCAATGTCAATCTCGGCCATCAGGAATACTGCCAACCCCGAATTACAGCAAGGACAAAGACCAACAACAAGGGATCCTGGGATCGACAAAAAGAGGTCAGACCTCCCGGAGCTCGGAGGCGGCCCTTTCCGGCGGCACAGTGTTGATGAAAATCCCGGTGTTCTTCTCAAACCCCGCCATCGTCGATATCGCTGGCTGAATTCTTATGTTGAGGTGGTAGCGACGATCGGGAAGCTGGCGGATCGTGTAGTTGTAGGGAGGGCCCGATAGTAGCCGATCGAGCCTTCTAAGGACCTCGCCCAGAACCTGGGCCAGGTCTCCCGAGTCGAGACCTTCCAGATCCGAAGCGTGCTTTTTCGGAATGATCCAGGTCTCGTAGGGTACCATTGAACAGAAGGGGGCGATGAGGACGAACCCCTCGTTCTCAAAGATCAGCCTATCTGAGGTCGCCTCCCGCTCGACTAGGCTGCAGTAGGGGCATCGAGGCGCAGAGGTTATCGCCTCCATCTCCCTGATCAAAACCGGGGGAACGAGGGGGAGGGCGACGAGTTGAGTGTGGGTGTGGCTGAGGGAGGCTCCCGCCACCCGCCCCCAGTTCTTGAAGATTGAGACGTACTCGACACCCTCTTGGGAGATGTAATGAATGTACCTATCTTTGTAGACGGAAACTAGCCTTTCGAGATCCAGAGGTCCGAACTTGGATGGATCGCTCTCGTGATCCGGGGACTCGACGATCACCTCGTGAAAGCCTCTGGCGAAGTCTGCTACCCACTCTTTCGTGGGCGGTTTTGGGCTCGGGGTCATGGCCGGATAGAGGTTGAGAAAGGACCGTGCCCACCAGTTCTTGACCCTCTCCTCACCGTCGGCATGAATGCCGTCTTCGGTGTATACCGCGACCGCCTGGGGGGTCAGCTCCTCGTTTCCGGGGCAGAAGGGGCATGTTTTGGGGTCGGATCGATCTAGGGTTCCGCCGTGCTTGAAGTCGGTGGGCCTCTTTCCCCTCTCGGCGGCGATGATGCAGTATTCGTCGAGGAAGTAGTGACGCCTCATCTCCGGGATGAGATCACCTTCTCGTAGATCTCCAGGGTCTCTTTGGCCGCCCGTGGCCAGTTGAATACAGCTAGGCACTTGGCCCTGCCGTTCTTTCCCCATTCTCTCATCCTGTCGGGATCTTCCAGGACAAGGTTGATCCCCCAGGCGATGTCGCCGGGATCGTGGGGGTTGACGTGAACGCCGGTGGGTCGATCCGATGTCGGATTGTCCACTATCTCCCGGAGGCCCGAGACGCCGCTGGCTCCGACGACGGCCGGCCGTTCCATGGCGGCGGCCTCGACCCCCACAATCCCGAAGGGCTCGTAGAGACTGGGAAAGACGCAGAGGTCGGCGAGGGCGTAGTGGTGGATCTTGGAATCCTGGTCCAAAAAGTCGGATACAACCTTCACCGATTCTCCGAGGGGCTCGGCCATCGACCTCACCCGATCTTCGATGGTTCCCTTGCCGACGACGAGAAGCTTCGCCCGAGGGTGCAAAGCCAGGACTTTTGGCATCGCCTCCAGGAGCTGGATCACACCCTTGACCCGCTCGAGCCTTCCGACGAAGAGGATCACCTCGTCTCCATCCTCGATGGCGTATTTTTCCCGAAGCTCCTCGATCTTCTTCTGTTTCACCGCCGAGGGGCTGAAGACGTCGGTCTCGACGCCGTGGTAGCAGACTTCGATCTTGTCCTTTGGGATGCCGAGGCTTGCAAGCTGCTCTTTCATGGCCATGGATACGGTGATCACGCCGTCGGCGAGGTGGGCGCCTTTCAACTCCAGATCGACTATCTGCTGGTTTGGGGTAGATTCCCTTCCCACCTCGAGGCCGTGGACGTGGTAGATCAGGGGCAGGCCTTCGCTCCTCTTCGCCGCCATGCCGCCGGGCAGGCCCAGCCAGTCGTGGGCGACGCAGAGGTCGAATGGGCCGTTCTCCCTCAAAGAAACCGCAGCAAGCTGATTGTAGCTCATGAGGTCGAAGAGGAAAGCCACTCCGTCGCCCCAGGCCAAAGTTCGGGCTGAGAGGAAGGGCTCCCATCCGTCTCTCATAGGCTCTGGCATCTCCCTGAAGACGGAGATGCCGCGTTTCGTCTGCCTTCTCTTCAGATCCCCGTCGCCCAGGGTGAATACGGAGATTTTGTGTCCGAGGGCTGCTATCTCTCTTGAGATGGAGTCAGCGTAAACGCCGAGACCCCCGAAGACCCGGGGGGGAAACTCCAGGCTGAAGTAAGCTATCAACATAATTATTCGCCACCATCGTCAAAACCTCTGATCTCCGGAGGCATGCACTTGTCCAGCTCCGAGCTGACCATGAGATTCTTGTAGTATTCCAGGACCGGCTCGGTCCAGTTCATCAGCTTTGCAAGAGCAAAGGACTCCTCACAGAGGAGCCGATACTTCACCTGGTCTTCGAGGTACGTCCAGGTGAAGTAATCCATGGCCAGGGCGTAATCGAGGATCATCTCCTGGTGGGCTGCATCGATGTTGTCGACGACGACTACACCTCCAAGGCCGGTCACCAGGCGTTCCACCTTCTTCAGGGCGTCGCTGAAACCGCAGGCCCGGCTCACGATGCTGGGGGTTCCCTCCCTTCCGGCCTCAAGCCCGGTGAGAAGGAAGGGCTCGTACTGGGAGGGGAATATACCCGCAACGCACCCCGCCATGATCTCGTCCACCTTCATGTTGAGGCCGCCGTCGTCGGGTCCCACCCACTGGGGGTAGAGGACGGCCGAGGCGTGTCTCTTGCCCGCAGCCAGGCTCCCGACGTCGATCCCGTGATCGTGGATCATGTTGTTGAGCCTGATCTCTTCGCCCACCGGGACCTCGGAGGGCAGTTTGATGGGGAAGCCGTCGGGAAGCTTGTCCTTCGACTTCGGTCCGTGGGACGTGATGAGGAGACATACAACCCTCATCTTCTCTGCGAACCTCTGCTCGAGCATGCGGTGTTTTATCAGGTGGTCCTGGAGGAGGAGAGAGTCGAGGAGCTGAGGATAGCCCTTGTTCTCAAGCTCCAGACGAGATATGGTGAAGACGGGAAGGATATCCTCGGGATCGATCATCTCTCCTCCGAAGACCTTGTGGATGTTCTCAGAGAGGAACTTCTGGATCTTCTTTCTACATAGGTTCTTTTTCTTCCAGTCGATGTAGCTTACTTCCAGGTCGATCCCGTTCCTGATAACGATCCCGTTCAAGTTGTGAAATAGCATTGCTTCCCGCATCGTCGAGTCCCCGACGAAGGAGACGACATCGGCGTACCGTGCGAGTGATTCGAGGGTGGCCATGCCGAGGGGGACGTTGGGGTCCCAGACCGCGTCGTGATGAGCGATCTTCTCCAGAGACCGATAGCCTGAAGACCTTCCGGGCACGGTGGCGTGGAGGGTGGCCATCGTCCTGACGGGAACCCCGAGACACTTCAGCCTCGCGAGAGCGTAGAAGGTGGGAAACTCGTGGCAGTGGAGGGAGACTCGCATCTTCGGCATCACCGACATGGCGAACTCCGAGATCGCCTCGTCCCCGTACTTCTTCGCCTTCTCCTCGCCGAGGGATACGAGGTACCGAACGAACTGGGAGACGGCGTAGGAGAGGCCCAGGTAGTGGGTGTACTCCGGACCGTAAGGGGCCCGTTCAAACGCCATCGAGTCGAGCCTCGACACCTGCCAGGCCTCGGTCTTTATGGCGTTGGCGAGGGTCATCTTCTGGCCGTATCTGCTAGTGATTATCGAATCGTAATAGGCGGTGTTGAAGAGGAGGTAGCCTACCGGCACCCCGTCGACCTCGGTCTGGGCGGTCACCACGTCGATCCCCTCGGACTTGAGGTGATCGAGGGCGGAGGTGAGCTCGTCGTTCATGTCGAGAGGTGCAAGGCCGTCAACGTCGGTGACCCTGGACTTGCCCTTGTTCCAGTCCGCCCCCTGGGTGGGGTAGTAGGGGCCCGCCACCAGGATTTTGAGGTCGCATTCGATCTCTTTTTTTGCTGCGAGCTTTGCCAGCACCCTCGCCTCGGCGTCGATAACGTTCCATATCCCGCCCATCTTGTTGCAGACGGGGCCGCCCTCCTCCCCTGCCAGAACTACCCATCGCTTTATCATGACCGATCAGACCTCCTGCCGATTTATGGGTAGGGCGAAAGGGTGGAGACCGCCAGTCCGTCGTCGGAGATGTCGAGGACCCTTATGCTGTTCGCGATCCTGGAACCCCTCATCTTCATTATGTAGATCGAACGGACCATGTTGTTTCCGATCCTCTCCCTGTTCAAAATGGTGCAGGAGTCCGCCCCGTACTCCATGATCTGGGTCATGCCGAAAGCCGCGCCGATGGTGATCAGCGCCGTAACTCCCAGAGACCTCAAGTTGCCGAAGAGGTCGTCGGCAAGAGACCTCATCACGAAGGGCGACTCGACGGCGGTAAAGAAGGCCATGAGGTCGTCGATCAGTATCCGCTGGGGCTTTTCCTCTCGCACCTTCTTGTCCACAAGTTTTCTGAAGTTTATCAGGAACTCTGTGGGGTCGGTCTCGATGCTTTTCTGGAGCCTGAGAACGGGGTCGGTGACGTCCACCACGACGAGCTTTCCCTCCTCCTCCAGCTTCCAGAAGTCCCACTTGAATGACGAGTACATCTCTTTTTTCAGGTACTCGGCGCTCTCCGAGGGCATGATGATCATCCCTTTCTCGCCGTTCTTGATCCCCTCGTATATGAACTGGGAGGCGAAGACAGTCTTACCGCTTCCCGATGCCCCCGTAACGGTATTGACGGTCCCCCTGTGAAATCCTCCGTTCACCAGGTCGTCAAATCCCGGTATACCCGAAGGAACCTTCTCATATGATTTTGATGATTCGTCCACTTTTTCCCCTCCTGGATGTCTCTATTCGCCCGAGAGTAATTATTTTTATCGGTGAAAGGCAAAAGATTTTCGTCTCGAAATTCGTCCTCACCATACAGGCAGTGTATCGGATTTGCTGTAATTTGGAGTTAGTATTATTTCTGATGGCCGCGATTATCATTGATATACGCAAAGTCAAGAACTCAATCGAGTGATAATCGGTTGTAGGACTTACGCACCTGCTATGATATATATAGTTAATATCTATATTAACTATATCTGCTCGCTCCCTAAGGGCGGGAGATCACCACATGAGCAGTGAGGTGGGAAAGAAGGCCGAAATCACCTTCAAATTTTTCATCTCCAAAAAGGAACCGGTGGTGTGTGCCCGCAGCACAGAAGTGGCCCTGCCGGGTGGAAGCTGGATAGGCCCTTGCCCGTCCTCCGGTGACCATATTTTGGCTCAATTTGGGCTAAATCTTGGCTGATATTTGGGCACACCTTTTTATATCTTTAAGACAACAATACAACGGGAAAACGTCCTGGATTGTGCCGTAAAGGTCCCGAGATCGTCGAGATTTGCACATGCAGGCGGCATCTCCAAAAAAATGTCTGCATCGGCCAGCTGGGTTTATCGGCCAGGTTCATAATTGTTATGAACATTTCTCAACGTTTCTCAAATAGCTATAAAACATTTATTGTAATCACTTCAAGGCTGCACGTCATCGATTCAGGAACGATCAGGCCGATTTGATGGAGTTTAAGATTATTATGCCAAGGATTAGAAGAGAATTATACAATAAAGAGATCTGTGCCTGCTCCATCTTCGGGGCCATGAACCGGGATGGTGAGCGCTTTACCGGAGCTGGCGTCATGAAGGCGATAGCCAACATGCACGTCCGAGGCAACGGTCTTGGTGGAGGGTTTGCAGCCTATGGCATATACCCGCAGTACAAGGATTACTACGCCTTCCACCTCATGTTCACAGGCCATAACCTGCAGGCCAAACTCTCCGCCAAAAAGGAATTGGACGCCTTTCTCTGCCAGAACTTCGACGTGGTCTACGATGAAGAGATCCCCCACGGCGATGAGGCAACGGTAAGCGATCCCCCCCTGGTATGGCGCTACTTCGTTCTTCCCAATAAGCAGGGCGAGGACGCCAAGCTCTCCGATGAGGATTACATCGTGGGCAAGGTCATGGTGGTGAACACAAAAATCGAGAACGCCTACGTCTTCAGTTCCGGCAAAAACATGGGCTGCTTCAAGGGTGTCGGCTACCCCGAGGACATCGGAGAGTACTTCATGCTCGACAAGCTCTACCGAGCTCACACCTGGACGGTCCACGGCCGCTTTCCCACCAACACCCAGGCCTGGTGGGGCGGAGCCCACCCCTTCAGCCTCCTGGATACGACTGTCGTTCACAACGGCGAGGTCTCCTCTTACGGCACCAACCGCTGGTACCTGGAGATGTACGGCTACGCATGCACCCTGCAGACGGACACGGAGGTCATAGCCTACGCCGCAGACCTGCTCATGAGAAGACAGAAGCTTCCCATCGATATCGTGGCCAAGATCCTCGCCCCGCCCATCTGGAACGCCATCGACCAGATGAACGAGAAGGAGAAGAAACTTCTCACCACATTGAGGATGGTCTACGCCCCTCTGCTCATGAACGGACCGTTTGCTGTGATCATAGGTCAGACGGGAAAGATGATCGGCCTCACGGACAGAATCAGGCTTCGACCCATCACCGCAGCCACTAGAGGAGAGATGTTCTACATCTCCTCAGAAGAAGCATCAATTAGACTTATCTCGCCACAGCTTGACCGCGTCTGGACGCCTAACGGAGGAGAACCGGTCGTAGGCGAACTAAATAGCATGAGGAAGGTTTAGAAATGAAATCATTCGTCTTTCCCGAGTTCCAGATCATAAGGGACGAAGAAAAATGTGGCCAGTGTCGGGGCTGCGAGAGACAGTGTGCCTTCGGCACTCACACTTACGATCCGGTGGCTGACCGGCTGGTATCCGACGAATACAAGTGCTCCGGGTGCCAGAGATGCGTCATATTCTGCCCAAAGGACGCCATAGTGGTCCGACCCTCTCCTTCGTCCTACCGGCCCAACGCATCCTGGTCACGCGAGAAGATCGAGGACCTCAAGAGGCAGGCAGAGACGGGAGGAGTGCTACTCACCGGATGCGGCAGCGACAAGCCGTTCCGCATCTACTGGGACCACATCGTCCTCAACGCCTCTCAGGTCACAAACCCCTCCATCGACCCGCTAAGAGAGCCGATGGAGCTACGCACCTTCCTGGGCGCAAAACCGGACATGATGGAGATCTCCGCCGAGGATGGAGATGTACAGATCAAGACAGAGTTATCGCCCAATCTGATGGTGGAGACGCCCATCCTCTTCTCGGCCATGTCCTACGGGGCCATCAGCTACAACGCCTTCCGCTCTTTGGCGACGGCAGCCTGCAAATCCGGAACCTACTTCAATACCGGCGAGGGCGGCCTTCCCCGGGAAATGAGGGATGAGTTTGGCAAATGCGCCATTGTGCAGGTGGCCTCAGGCCGCTTCGGCATAGACGCCGAGTACCTGAACTGCGCCCAAGCGGTGGAGATCAAGGTGGGCCAGGGCGCCAAGCCCGGTATCGGCGGCCACCTTCCCGGCGAGAAGGTCTCCCAGGCCGTGGCAGAGACGCGGATGATCCCCATGGGTACCGATGCCATTTCACCTGCACCGCATCACGACATCTACTCCATTGAAGATCTATCCATGCTCATCTACGCTCTGAAAGAGGCCACCAACTACGAGAAGCCCATATCCGTCAAGATCGCAGCCGTCCACAACTTCGCAGCCATAGCTTCGGGAATCGTGCGAGCCGGTGCGGACATCATTGCCATCGATGGCCTGCGAGGCGGAACCGGAGCCGCACCCAAAGCCATCCGGGACAACGTGGGCATACCGACGGAACTGGCAATATCCTCCCTAGACCGACGCCTGCGAAATGAGGGGATCAGGAACAGATGCTCCATCATCGCCGCGGGCGGAATTCGATGCAGCTCCGACGTCATCAAGGCCATAGCCTTAGGCGCCGATGCCGTCTACATCGGATCTGCGGCTCTGATCGCTATGGGATGCACCCTCTGCCAGAAGTGCTACACCGGAAAATGCAACTGGGGCATATGCACTCAGGACCCGCGTCTCTCCGGCAGGCTGAATGTGGAGATCGCCTCCCAGAGGCTGTCCAACCTCATATCAGCCTGGTCGCACGAGATCGCAGAGATGCTGGGCGGCATGGGCATCAATGCTCTTGAGAGCCTGCGCGGAAACCGGGACCACCTGCGGGGTGTGGGGCTGTACGAGTGGGAGCTTGATGTACTGGGAATCAAGGGTGCCGGAGAGTGAAGAAGAAATGGCGAGAGCAGTTCTATCCGAATCAAGTCTCGAGGTAAAGCAAGATAATCAAAATATAGAGGGCCTTGAGATCGATGCCACAGACCTGGGGACTAAAGAGCTGAACGACCAGCTCAGGGACTTGATGCTCTCCGGTGCGAAGAAGGTCAGTATCAGAAATGTCTGCGGTCAGAGGTACATCGGCACCCGCCTCTACACACCCGAGCATCTCGAAATGGAGATCGAGATCTTCGGGACTCCGGGCAACGATCTGGCCGCCTTTCTTTACGGCCATAAGATAACAGTGCACGGCAACGCCCAGGATGGTGTGGGAAACACCATGGACGCCGGAAAAGTGGTCGTCGAGGGAAGGGCAGGAGACGTATTGGGTTTTTCCATGCGAGGCGGCGAGATCTATGTGCGGGATAACTGCGGCTATCGAACGGCACTGCACATGAAGGAGTACGAGGGCAAAAGGCCTGTCCTGGTCGTAGGTGGCAGATCGCAGGACTTTTTGGGCGAGTACATGGCTGGCGGAATCGTCATCGTACTGGACCTGCAAGACCTGGCTCATGAGGCCAACTTCATAGGCACCGGCATGCACGGAGGCGTGATATATCTCCGCGGCAGCGTAAAGCAGTCTCAGGTCGGCGGGCAGGTGGACATTTCACCCATAGACGAGTTCAACCGGGAGGTTCTTGATCAATACGTCTCCAGGTTCTTGGAGCGTTTTCCTGAGATCGGCAAGAGCAAAGAAGAGATTTTGAGGTCTCAGTTCGTCAGGCTGACACCCAAGTCGAAGAGGCCTTACGGCAATCTTTATGCATACTAAAATCGTGCGGAATATTGCTTGAGATAAACCAATAGCCATCAGGGATTAAGATGACAAAAGTGCTTGTTCCAACGGTCTGTCCATATTGTGGTGCAGGCTGCGGATTTTTCATTTCAGTCGAGAAGGAACGCGCTACAGGGATCGAATACATGCCTGATCACCCTGTAAGCGAGGGAGCTTTATGCTCAAAGGGAAATGCGGCCTTGGAGGTCCTCTGTCATCAGGAGCGGTTCACCTCTCCTCTGAAGAGAAAAGGAGAAGGCTGGGCCAGGATATCCTGGGAAGAGGCCATCGATCTGGTGGCAAAAGGCCTTGGTGATGCCATCAAAAAGAACGGGCCTGGCAGCATCGCCTTTCTTGCCTCTTCCAAATGCAGCAACGAGGAGAACTATCTGATCGAGAAGCTGGCCCGCCTCCTGGGCTCGCCTCATGTGGACAACTGCGCCCGGCTCTGTCATGCCCCCTCGGTGGTGGGATTGAACCGAACCTTGGGAGCTGCCGGCATGACCAATCCCATACCGGATATTGCAAGCTCCAAATGCGTATTCATCATAGGATCGAACCTGGCGGAAAATCATCCCGTCATCTCCCGCTGGATTCACAGGGCAAAGGATGAAGGTGCCGTGGTAATCGCAGCCGATCCTCGCGTGACTCATACCTCCTGGATGGCAGATGTATTCCTCCAGCTTAAGCCGGGAACGGATGTCGCTCTCCTGAACGGCATGGCTCATGTGATAATCAAAGAGGGGCTGGTTGACAGAGATTACATCGCCCAGAGGACGCGAGGCTTTGAGGAGCTGAAGGAGTCGGTCGGGGATTATACTCCGGAAAAGGTGGCGGAGATAACCGGGGTTCCAGCCGGCGACATTGTGCGGGCGGCGCGGGCCTATGCCATATCTCCGGCCTCTTCTATTCTCTATTCCATGGGAATCACCCAGCACACCACGGGGACAGACAACGTGCAGGCCGTCTCGGACCTGGCTCTCATCTGCGGCCATCTGGGAAAGCCGGGCACTGGGGTCATGCCGCTTCGTGGCCAGAACAATGTGCAGGGTGCCTGCGATATGGGGGCGCTGGCTGAGTTTTATCCAGGCTACAAAAAGGCTGACGATTCCGAGACCATCAGATACTTCTCCTCTGCCTGGCGGACTGAAGGCCTGCCTCTGGGCCCGGGGCTCACGGCCACCCAGATGATCGATGCCGCTGGCACGGGAGATATAAAAGGCATGTACGTTGTGGGCGAAGATCCGGCCAACTCCGATCCCTGCAGCCACAATGTACACTCGGCTCTTGATAATCTTGATTTTCTGGTGGTGCAGGACATATTCATGACTGCGACAGCACAGCTCGCAGATGTTGTTTTGCCTGGAGCGGTCTGGGCTGAGAAGGAAGGTAGCTACACCAACACGGAAAGGCGTGTGCAGTGGAGCTGCAGGGCCATCGATCCGCCGGGAGCGGCACTCTCCGACCTCGAAATAGTTTGTAAAGTTGCCCGGTCACTGGGTCTGGATTTCTACTATCCTGATGCTGCCTCAGTTTTGGCAGAGATAAACAGGACCGTACCGCAGTACGCCGGCATAACCCGGGAGCGGCTTGAAAGAGACGGCCTGGTCTGGCCTTGCCCAACCGTCGATCATCCGGGAACGCCCATACTTCACTCCTCCGGCTTCAAGCTTGCCGAGGGGCGCGCCTGTATCGTGCACGTACCTTACCGGCCGGCGGCCGAAGTCGCAAGCTGGGATTATCCCTTCATCCTGACCACCGGGCGCGTGGCTGTTCACCACAACGCCGGGTCCATGACGAGGAGAAGCCCGTCCCTCATCAGCCGCGAACCGGATCTCTATGTGGAGATCAACACCGCCGACGCCGCCCGGCTCAAGGTGGCTGATGGAGACGAGGTGACCATAACCACGCCGCGGGGCGAGACAGAGGCTTATGCACGCCTCACGGATAAAGTAAAAAGGGGAGTGGTGTTCATGCCGTTCCATTTCCCTGGGACCAATATCCTCACCACGGATATCACAGACCCTGAGGCCAGGATACCGGAGTTCAAGGTCGCTGCCTGCAAGATTTCCCGGAGGGATTAAATGCCCGTTTATATTGACATAAGCAGATGTATCGGCTGCCGGTCTTGCGAGGTAGCCTGCCAGCGAGTACACGGAGGCAGCGGACACGTCAACGTCCATTTTGTGGGAGATTCGGCCTCGGTTCCCATATTGTGTCATCACTGTGAGGAGGCTTCCTGTACCATGGCCTGCTTCAGCGGGGCCCTCTATAAAGATGGAGATAAAACGGTCTTTGATGTGGAAAAGTGCACAGGCTGCGGCCTTTGTCGGCTGGCCTGCCCCTTCGGGGTGGTCTGGACGGACAAGATCGCCCACAAGTGCGATCTCTGCGAGGGGCTGGCCGAAGTGCCAACTTGCGTTACCACCTGTCCGGCCAATGCTCTATCCACCGATTTTGATCTGGCGTCCCGCCGGGCGCGGGCGCGGGCGGCGCGGGTTGCTGCCCAGGGAGGTAGAAGATGATCAAAGTAGATGCCAGCCTTTGTTTGGGCTGCCATTCCTGCTCCAACGTCTGTCCTAGCCAAAATATCGTCCGCACCGAGACTGGAGTGACGCGGAGCATTCACTGGAAGAGATGTAAAGAGGAATGCGATCTTTGCGTGGAACTCTGCCCTGCCAAAGCTCTGACCCTGGTGCCTTTCGACGAATCTGTGCCAGAGCCCGAGGTCTGCTTCTATCTAGTGGCCTGCAAGATCTGCGGGTCCCGTTACGCCACCGAGCCCATGCTGAAGAGGATCGAATCAGTTATTCCCGCTAATTTGCAGAAGGATTCCGAGGGCCTGGATTGGATCAGGGTGTGTCCGGTTTGTCGGCGGACTATTGAGGCGGAGAGGGCCACCCGGCAGATGGTTTTGGGAAGGAGCAGGAAAAGCCCGTGAAAGGGCGAATAAATGCTGTTCCTTTTCTTCAGAAATTTAATTTTTATCGTATACCCAGCAGCTCTGCTACGGGGATGAGCATATAACTGACAAACCGTTGCTGTGTTCACATATTTTGACACGATATTATGCGGTTTATAGTGCAACGTGTTTGGGAACCTTCCTACAAACCAGGATGACTAAGGCGCCGCCGCCAGTTCGACTCAAAGTATATAATAACTGGAATATCCAAAATCCGGAGATCTGGCAGTTATGCAGCGTCAAAAGATATGTTTACTTCCACTCCGGAAGGTAAATGCCTATGCAAAACTTATTAAGCCTAACGGTATCATAGCTCCGCCTACATGTAGCTCTTGCACTTGAGAATCCGAGGATGCTAGATATCGATCCGGCGATAACTGAGGATAGAGCTTCATAAAGAGTGGGCAAGAAAAGCTCTCTGCCCCCTTGCCGTGAAAAACTGTAGTGGAAGGTGTTGGTATACCTAAAGAACTAATTCCATCAGTTTGTCCCTACTGCGCCGTTGGCTGCGGATTTTACCTGGAGGTAGAGAAAGGCCGGGCCACCGGGCTGGAGTACATGCCCGAGCATCCGACGGGAGAGGGCGGTCTGTGTCCCAAGGGCAACGCCGTCCTCGAAGTTCTCAACCATGAGGAGAGGCTCCGATATCCTCTCAAGAGGAATGGAGACGAGTGGATCAGAATTTCCTGGGAGGAGGCCCTAGACCTGGTGGCGAAGGGGCTGAGCAAGGCTGTGCAGGAACACGGTGGCAGATCCCTGGGCTTTCTCGCATCCTCGAGATGCAACAACGAAGAGAACTACGCTCTACAAAAGATGGCTAGGCTCCTGGGTTCGCCCAACGTGGACAACTGCGCCCGCCTCTGCCACTCTCCCACGGTGGTGGGCCTCGGAGGAGCTCTTGGAACGGGGGCTATGACCAACAACATCAGGGATCTGGAAAATTCTCGGTGCATCCTGGCCATAGGAACCAACCTGGCCGAGGCCCACCCCGTAGTCTCCAGGTGGATCCACAAGGCGAAGGACAATGGAGCTAAAATAATAGTCGTGGACCCGAGGATCACCCACACGTCCTGGATGGCAGACCTCCACCTGAGACTCAAGCCCGGAACGGACATCGATCTTCTCAGGGGAATGATGAAGGCGGCGATAGAAGAAGGGTCGATAGACAGAAGCTTCATCGCCGATAGGACCAATGGCTTTGAAGATCTCAAGCGAAGCCTGGAAGGGTTCACCGTGGAGAAGGCTGCAGAGCTGACGGGCCTCTCTGCCGGGGAGATCATCAAAGCTGCCCGGCTCTATTCACGATCTGAAGCCTCGGCCCTCCTCTACTCCATGGGCATCACCCAGCACATCTGCGGTACTGATAACGTCAGGGCATGCACCGACCTGGCCCTTATCTGCGGACAGATTGGAAGGCCGGGGGCCGGCATCTGGCCCATGAGAGGTCAGAACAACGTCCAGGGCACCTGCGACATGGGTGCCATGGTCGAGTTCTACCCCGGGTACAAGAGGGCTTCCGATCCGTCATCTGTCGATTTATTCAAGACATCCTGGGGTGCGCCGAGCCTTCCCGAGGGACAGGGGATGACATCGACGGAGATGATGGACGCAGCCCTGGAAGGTCAGATCAGGGCCATGTACGTAATCGGGGAAGACCCTGTGATATGCGATCCAAACACCTCCAAGACCCAAAAGGCTCTGGAAAGCCTAGATTTTCTGGTGGTCCAGGAGATATTCCTGACAGCTACCGCCAAGCTTGCCGATATCGTCCTGCCTGCCGCTGCCTGGGCTGAGAAGGATGGCAGCTATACCTCCATGGAAAGAAGAATCCAGTGGATAGACAAGGCCGTGCCCGCACCCGAAGAGGCAAAAGAGGGTCTATCGATAATCTGTGAGATCGCCAGAAGGCTTGGGCATGACCTAAACTACACCTCTGCCTCGGAGGTTCTAGAAGAGATCAACCAGACGGTGCCAGCATACCGAGGCGCCACCAGATCTCGGATATCCAACCCCGGCGGCCTGCCCTGGCCGTGCCCGGCAGAGGACCATCCAGGCACGGAGATTCTTCACGTCGGGGGATTCTCCACGCCGGACGGCAGGGCCAATCTGGCCGTTGTCGAGAATGTGCCCCCTGCCGAGGTGCCAAGCCCCGAGTACCCCATCCTCCTAACCACGGGCAGAATAGTCGTTCACTACAACAGCGGCTCCATGACCCGGAGGAGCCCGTCTCTCATGGAGAGGGACCCCGAGCTGTACGTGGAGGTGAACCCCGAGGACGCTTCCAGCCTGAAGATCGCCGATGGCAGCATGGTGGTGGTATCGACCCTGAGGGGAGGGACGCGGGCCAAGGCGAGGCTCACGAATGCGGTAAAGCCAGGGATGGTCTTCATGCCCTTCCACTACCACGGGGCGAACCTGATTACCTCCGACGCCAGGGACCCGGTATCCAAGATACCTGAGTACAAGGCGGCCGCCTGTAATATAGTGCCCGCAGAATGAGGGGCGATGGGCCCGAAAGCCGCAGGAAGGCAACATAAAGAGAAACTAAGACTAAGCCAGAAAATCGCACGGGAGGGTGGTGGGCTTTTAGCCAGATTCCACATACCCATCTCGAACATTTCTTTCGCCGAATTGACAGTCAGCGGTTCCAGGATCCGTCTTCTCGGAGCCAGCGATCTATATCTTCAGCAGCCTTCTTGCCGGCTCCCATGGCGCTGATGACTGTGGCGCCGCCGGTGGTTATGTCTCCACCAGCCCAGACGCCCTCTCTGGTGGTTCTGCCGTCGTCGTCCACCACGAGGGTGCCCCACCGGGTGGTCTCAAGCCCCGGGGTGTTGGCCGGGAGCAGGGGGTTTGGCGTGGTTCCCACGGCTATGATCACGGTGTCCACATCCATTACGTGCTCGGACCCCAAATCGGCTACGGGCCTGCGCCTGCCGCTATCGTCAGGCTCGCCCAGAACCATATTCACCACTTCCATCCCGGCGACCCTGCCGCGATCGTCTGCCACAAACCTGGTGGGGTTCGTCAAAAAGTCGAAAATTACGCCCTCCTCTTTGGCGTTCTCGATCTCCTCGAGCCTCGCCGGCATCTCCGCCTCGGACCTGCGGTATACAACGTGGACCTCGTCTGCGCCGAGCCTGACGGCACATCGAGCCGCGTCCATGGCGACGTTTCCGCCACCCACGACCGCCACCTTTCTTCCCTGCCTGATGGGCGTGTCGTACTTCGGAAACTTGTAGGCCTTCATCAGGTTGACCCGGGTGAGATATTCGTTGGCGGAATAGACTCCGTTGAGGTTCTCGCCAGGGATGTTGAGAAATCGTGGAGCTCCCGCGCCGATACCAAGAAAGACGGCGTCGAAACCCGTCTTCAATAGCTCATCTACCTGGACCAGCCGTCCCACCACCGCGTCCAACTCGAAGTTGACGCCCAAAGTCTTCACGTAATCAACCTCGGACCGGACGATCTTTTTGGGCAGCCTGAACTCGGGAATTCCGTAGATCAAAACCCCCCCAGCATCGTGGAGCGCCTCAAAGATGGTGACCTTGTGGCCCCTTAAAGCTAGATCTGCGGCACAGGTTAGGCCGGCAGGACCGGCACCCACCACGGCAACCTTTTTTCCGGTGGGCGGCTGGACCTTTGCCGAAGGCGCGTCCTCGTTTTCTGCGTCCGGATCAGAGGCGCATTTCTTAAGAAGGCCGCAGCGTGCCTCCCAATCCGCTGCGAACCTTTCGAGACGACCGATGGCTAAGGGTGCGCCTTTCTTCCCGAGAACACAACGGCTCTCGCACTGAACCTCTTGGGGGCATACCCTTCCGCATATGCCGGGCAGGCTGTTTTTGCTCTTGATTGTCCTGACGGCGTTCCACATCTCACCCTCCCGTATCGCCTTTATGAAATGGGGAATGTCTACACCCACAGGACAGCCTTCCATGCATCTGGGCTTTTTGCACTCAAGGCACCTATTGGCCTCTTCGATGGCCTGTTCTTCGGAATAGCCCAAAGCCACCTCGAGGAAGTTGCGGCGTCTCTCCTCTGGTGACTGTTTGGGCATGGAAACCCTCCTCAGGTTCAGCTTTTTTTTTATTACCTGACATCGTATCCCGCTTCGGTATATTGATGTTCTGCCGGCTTTTCAGATGGCTCCGCGCTGCATCGTCAGAGTTCGCGGTTGGTGGCTCAGATCCTGCGGCGGACGCGGCATCTTTGTACATCTATCAGCGTCATTGACTATAACTGCTCGCCTCGATTTCTTCTCGACCTTCTCACCTTCCATCCTGCCCAAGGTGGGGTTGAAGGCCCGTGGCGAGACTTCCACCAGCTTGTGCCAGTTCTCCCGCTCCCAGAGCATGTGAGATCGATCCTCCTGGGGGATGAACTGGCGGAGTCTGAGTACGAGGGTCTCCCAGTTGACTTCGTGACCATCAAAATCCGGACCGTCAACACAGGCGAACTTGGTTTCGCCGCCCACCTCGACCCGACACGCCCCGCACATCCCGGTCCCGTCCACCATCAGGGGAGTGAGGCTGACGGTGGTCTTGACTCCATAGGGCTCGCTGGCCTTGGAGCACTCCATCATCATGAAAGGACAGCCGTGGACGAAGATACGATCGACATCCTTCCCCTCTTTAAGTCGTCTTTTTATGAAGTCGTTTGTCCACCCCAGCTCGCCGCAGCCGCCGCTTCCCGTGAGGACGTGAAGCTCGTCGCTATTGGCCTTCATCTTATCTTCCCAGAAGATGAACTCTCGACTCCGACCTTCCACAACGGTTATCACGCGGTTTCCGGCCTCTTTGAGCGCCTTTATCCTAGCCATGGCAGGCCCGATGCCGAAACAACCGCAGGCGCATATGACGGTGCCGAAGTTTTCGATCTCTGTGGGAGTGCCCAGGGGACCTACGAGATTCATTATGTAGTCCCCTTCCTTCAGGGTGCCTAGCTTCATGGTGCTGGTTCCAAGGACGTAGAAGACGATATCGATGGTGCCTTCGTCCTCGTCCCAGCCCGCAAGCCCCATGGGAGTTCTCTCGCCGGTCTCGTCCACCCTGATGATAACAAACTGTCCGGGGTGGGCAGCCCGGCCGATATTGGGCGCATTTATCTTAAGATAGATTATGTTGGGGACGAGAGCCTCCTTCTCAATTATCTGGTACATCTTTAGTCACCTGTCGCTTTGCTGAGCTTTACAGCGCAGAATTTTAACTCGGGTATCTTGGCCACCGGATCGAGGGCAGAGCTTGTCAGGACGTTGGTGGGCGTCTCTGCAAAGTGGAACGTCATGAAGGCCACGCCCTCCGATGACTTATCCGTCATCTTGGCCCTGGCTCTGACAGTACCCCTTCTCGATGATACCTCCACCAGGTCGCCGTCTTCGATCCCCAGGGCATTTCCGTCCAAGGGGTTGATCTCCACCAGCTCTTCGTTTCTGAGGTAGTTAAGCCCTGAAACTTTCCTGGTCATGGTGCCGGTGTGGAAGTGGCAGAGAGTTCGGCCGGTGGTGAGGATGAATGGATACTCCTCGTCGGGAAGCTCCATGGAGGGCCGGTAAAAAACAGCAGAAAAAGCGCCCTTTCCTCTGGCAAAGCCATCTTTATGGAGGTACTGGGTGCCGGGGTGATCGGGATCGGGACACGGCCACCGAAGGCCGAGGTTTTCGATCCTGCCGTAATTTATCCCCCCGTAACTCGGGGTTAGGGCGGCGATCTCGTCCATGATCTCCGAGGGGTCGGAATAAGAGAACTCTTCCTCGTAGCCCATCCTCCTGCCGATATCCGATATGATCGTCCAGTCGGGCCGAGCATCGCCTGCGGGCGCCAGCGCCCTTCTTATCCGCTGAACTCGCCTTTCCGTATTGGTGAAGGTTCCGTCCTTTTCGGCAAAAGAGGCCGCCGGCAAAACCACGTCTGCAAGGCTTGCGGTCTCTGAGAGAAAAATGTCCTGAACCACCAGGAAGTTCAGCTTCTCCAGGGCCTCGGCCACATGAGAGGCGTCGGGATCGCTAATGAGGGGATTTTCGCCGATGATGTACATGGCCTTGATCTCGCCTTCATGGACCGAGTTGAAGATCTCCATCAAGGTAAGTCCGGGCTCGTTGGGAAGCTCCCTGCCCCATTTCTCCTCGAACTTCTTTCTGAGACTTTTGTCAGTCACCGGCTGATAGCCTGGAAAGACGTTCGGAAGGGCACCCATGTCGCACGCTCCCTGGACGTTGTTCTGGCCTCGCAGGGGATTTATCCCCGCCGAAAGTTTGCCGAGGTTTCCGGTCATCATCGCCAGGTTGGCAAGCGCCAGGATGTTGTCGGTCCCGTGAGAGTGCTGGGTTATGCCCATGGAGTAGACGATGGATGACGGCCCGCTTTCAGCGTAAATTCGGGCCGCCTCCGTTATCTGCGACTTTTCGACGCCTGTGATCTTTGCGGCCTCTTCCAAAGAAATGGTCTCAAGGGAGGCTTTGAACCGGTCGAACCCTTCGCACCGCTCTTTGATGAACTCCTCGTCGATGAGGTTCTCTTCGAATATCACCTTGCAGATGCCGAGGGTTAGTGGAACGTCGGTGCCAGGCTTTGGCCTCAGCCAGACGTCGGCGAAGTTGCAGAGCTCGATCCATCTAGGGTTGGCCACGATGATCTTCGCGCCCTTTTTCTTTGCCTCTTCGATCTTGAGGGCGATTACAGGATGCTGCTCTGTGGTGTTCGATCCCGTTATGAATATGCAGCCTGAGTCCTTCAACTCCTCGATGGAATTTGTCATCGCCCCGCTTCCAAATGCCGCGGCCAGAGCCGCAACGGTGGATGCGTGACAGAGCCGAGCGCAGTGGTCGACGTTGTTCGTCTCCATCACAAGACGAGTTAGCTTCTGGGCCAGGTAGTTCTCCTCGTTGGTGCATTTGGCAGAGGACAGAAGAGCAAAACGGTCGCCTTTAAAAGAAGAGAACTTCTCGACTATGAGGGCCATCGCCTCATCCCAGCTGGCCGGGACGAGCCGGCCTTCTCTTCGGATCAGGGGGGTCGTAAGCCTTTCGGGACTTTCAACGAAGTCGAGGCCGAACCGACCTTTGACGCAGAGCTGACCGTTGTTCGGCGTCTCGCCCCTTTTGCCCCTGACCCGGATGATGTGACCATCCTTTACGCCGATCTCCATCTGGCAGCCTACTCCGCAGAAGGGACAAGTGGTGACGACGAAATTTTCCGGCCGTCCCCACCTCTCGGACCTTGCGTACAGGGCTCCGGTAGGACAGACGTCGACACAGGTTCCGCAGAACTTGCAGTCAGATTCCGTCAGCGAGAGAGGCCCGATGACATGTTGCTGATGGTAGTTCACATCGAAGGATAGAACGCCTTCCCCCCTCACCTCCTGGCAAGTCCTGACGCATCGGCTGCATAGGATGCAGAGGTTGTAATCGCGGTCGAAGAACGGCTCCCTCAGAACGGGAAGGTTGCGGTAAGAGGTGGCGTACCTCATGCTCTTCAGGCCGACGTATTCCACAGCATCCTGGACCTCGCATTCGCCATCGTTGGGACAGAACTTGCATCCCACCGTGATGGGAAACTTCCTCATGCATTCCCTCAAGTCGGCGCACTCGTCCTTGCGGTCGCAGAACAGGCAGCTTGTCGGATGGTTGGTCAATGCCAAGAGCATCTCCAGAGAATGGCGTCGCATCTCTTGGAGTTCATCCGTCTTCGTCCTCACCACCATGCCGTCTTCTGCAAGGGTGGTGCACGAAGTCCGGTAAACTTTTTGACCCTCTATTTCGACGATGCACAGCTTGCATGAGCCGATGGGCAATAGGTCCGGGTGATCGCATAAGGCTGGCACGTATATGCCGGCTTTTTGGACCGCTTCGAGAACTGTAGATCCCTTCCGGATCCTGACCACTTGTCCGTCAATGGTTATGGCGATCTCGTTCACTTTTAACACCGCGTCGTTTTAGGAGCTTCAAAGTAGCATTTGTCGAGTCGGACACAGGCAAAGCATTGCCATTTCTCCGCCAGGGGCCCGACCGTCCCGAGCAAAGATGCGGGTCAGAAACTCGTTTGAGCTTTCGACCCGCTTTATATTCTTGAGAATTTTTAGGCTATCCCTGGCGGCCGTACACGTACCAGTAAATCGCGCCCACGAAAAGAGCGCCGCCGACGATGTTCCCCAATGTCACGGGGATCAGGTTGACGGTGACGAACTGGGCCCAGGTAACGTCTGCGCCGTACATTATGCCCGAAGGAATGAAGAACATGTTGGCGATGCTGTGCTCAAATCCGATGGCGACGAAAGCCATTATCGGAAACCATATGCCCAAAATCTTGCTGACCACATCGTCCGAGGCGATGGCCAGCCACACCGAGAGGCAGACCAGCCAGTTACAGCCAACGCCCTTGAAGAATAGCGGCCAAAACCCTTGAGCGACCTTTGCCTCGGCTATGCCTGTAATGGTGCCAAGCCAAGGATCGCTAGCCAAAAGACCGGTCAAATAAGTCAGGAAGAAGACCACAAATATAGAACCTAAGAAATTTCCTATATAAGATACCGTCCAGTTTCTAGCCAGGCCCGACCACGAGGCCTTCTTGGAGAGAACTGCCGGAATGCAGCAGGCGGTGTTGCCTGTAAACAGCTCTGCTCCGGCGACCACCACGAGGATCAACCCCACCGGGAAGACCGCTCCGAATATGAACTTCTGCAGCCCAGGATTGTCCGCCCGAAGACCGGGAACGCCACCGCCAACGATGACCGCCAAAAGCCCGCCAAAGGCGATAAAAGCACCTGCCAAAAAGCCCAGTGTCAACAACGGTCCAAAGGCCATCTCGACCTTGTTACAGCCGATGTTGTCGACAGAACAGGTCGTATCTTTGGGTGATTTGAATCCCATTTGTCTTTCTCCCTATCATCTCTGTAAATTCTGCCCAACCCCAAAAGAAGTCGAAAATTCTTGGATCTGTTCTGGCCAAAGGCCAAAAAGTGAGTCTCTTTTCGGCATTCCGGAGTCTCGCCATTACCTCAACCCCCCCGCAGTCGTCTTCACCAAACCTGGGGGTGTTTGTCAAAAAGTCGAAGATCACACCCTCCTCTTTGCCGTTCTCGATCATCTCGGCCTCTTAGTAAATTATTTAAATTTGATAGACTTGATGGCGAAACTCAAGCTTCGTCGTCTGCGGGATACCTGGATCTTCATCCGCGGCCGACAAACTATCGGGGCGGGATAAGGGCCACCAGATCGGCAGCAGCGTAATTCCGCATCCTGATATAAATAGGTTCTGCAAGACTATATATAGAACACAATAGTCTTATGCGTTCCGGCCCGCTTCGCGTAATTGGTCGACAAAAGCCTCGCGAGGCCCCGAACCTCGGCGTCGTAGGAGTGGATGTTGGGAAAATCCCCCGAAAAGGTATATATGGAACCGGGAGGCATAAGGCCCCACTGATTTGAAACATCCGAATTTACGTTATCAGGTGAATGAGATTTGACGATTGCAGTAGTCGATTACGGGGTGGGAAACCTCTTCAGCATATACAATGTCCTGGAGCGGATCGAGGCCGGGCCTGAGCTGATAACCGAACCAGAAGATCTGGTCGGAGCAGAGGGCGTTGTCGTTCCAGGGGTCGGCTCCTTCGGAAGGTGCATGAGGCGACTTTCCAGGTTGGAGGGCGCCCTCTCGGAGGCCCTGGAGGAGGGAACTCCGATGCTCGGGATATGCGTCGGGATGCAGGTTCTCTTCGAGAGGAGCGAGGAGAGTCCCGAGGAGGGGCTTGGATGGATAACGGGAGAGGTGGTCCGCCTACCAAACTCGGTCCTCGTTCCCCAGATGGGATGGAACACCCTCTCCATAAAAAAGGAGGTCGAGATCCTGGAGGGGATCGGAGAAGAGGACTTTTTCTACTTCGTTCACTCTTACCACTGCGTCCCGGTAGACAGATCTGTTCTGGCCGCCACCACCGATTATGGCCTCGAAGTCGCTGCGGCGGTATCGAGAGACAACCTCTTTGCGGTCCAGTTTCACCCCGAAAAGTCTGGTCAAAAGGGGCTCAGGATCCTTGAGAACTTCGTGAGGTTGACTAAATGTTAGCCAGGAGGATAATCCCCTGCCTCGACTGCGATCTTGGGGTTCCACAGGGAAGGGTCGTGAAGGGCATCGAGTTCAAGCAGATCAGGTACGCCGGAGTTCCCTGGGAGCTGGCCTCCCGCTACTACGAGGAGGGTGCAGACGAGATCGTGTTTCTGGACATCACCGCCTCCCACGAGAGGCGTGAGACGATGTTCAACGTCATCAGGACCACCGCCAAGAACGTCTTCGTGCCCCTGGCAGTGGGCGGCGGGATCAAAAGCGTCGACGACGTGAGAGGCGTCTTCAAGGCAGGGGCCGACAAGGTCACCGTGAACACGACGGCTCTGAAACGACCCGAGATCATCACCGAGATCGCCGAGGAGTACGGAAGCCAAGCCTGCGTCGTCGCCATAGACGCAAAGCGCAGGGACTCGCCGGGTGAGGACAGGATCTCGGTTCCCACGCCCAAAGGAGAATCCTGGTTTGAGTGCTCTTTTTACGGCGGAAGAGAGTTCACGGGGATTGACGCCATCGCCTGGGCGATGAAGGCAGAAGAGCTCGGAGCCGGCGAGATCCTCCTCACCAGCATGGATCGGGACGGAACCTACGACGGGTTCGACCTGCCACTCACCGACGGCGTCTGCAAGAGGGTGAGGATACCGGTGATCGCCTCGGGCGGGTGCGGCAACGCCGAGCATATATTTGAGGTATTCCAGAAAACAGGGGCGTCGGCCGCCCTCGCCGCCAGCATATTCCACTACAACGAGTGGGGTGTCGACGAGGTGAAAAGGTACCTGGCCGAGAGGGGGATTCACGTCAGAATCTGAGATGCTGGCTTCTGCTTTCATATCTTGATGGCGGGAGGGAAATCTGCCCCGCCATCCCTTTTCCCAATTTCAGCTCAAAGCCAGATATTTACCGCCAGATTTATAGATGCCCGGTAGTTCTAGCCAAGGAGGAATTAGAGGTGTCAAATTGATCTCGCTGACGAAAGCACCCTGCAACCTGGTCCTGGAGATAAAATCCTTCGCTGAGAGCTTTGGCTGGGCGAAGAGGTTGGAATCGATGGGAATAAGAAAAGGGCAGAGGGTCCGAAAGATCGCCTGCCAGCCCTTCGGAGGGCCGGTGGTGATCGAGGTCGGCGGATGTTGCGTATCCATGGGAAGAGGGATCGCCTCCAAGATTGATGTCGAGGTGGTCGGTGACGCCGCCTCCGTAAAAGAGGCGGCGTTCGAACCCACGATATAGATCCCAGGAAGGTAGAATCCTCAGAAAGGGCACCGTGGCCCCAAAGTTTTATTCAGCCCGATATCAGCTCTTTGAGCTTTTGTATGCTCTCCATCGTCTGGGCCGACTCTTGCTGCTTCTCTTCTTCGAAATGCTTTATTATCTCGTCGATGGGAGTCAGAAGCGAGTAGACCTTCATGGGCCGGCCTTTGCCGCCTCTTCTGACCTCTTTCTCGCTCACCCAGTCGTTCTCGCGCAAGGCGCGCATCGCTATGCTGACCTCAGGTTGCCTGAGGTTGGAGCCCATCTCGATATCCCGCGAGGATGCTTCGTCCACGTTGGCCAGGTACGTTATGAGGATGGCCACGTTTCGCTGTACGCCTAGACTTCTGAGGGTCTCCGCGAACTCGAGATCTTTATCGTCCAGCACCTTCACTGTGCTCTCCTTCATCATTATCACCTGGGGATTTTTTTAAATTTTGGTACTACAAAAACCTAATCATATAAATAATTTATTTCGATAGGCAGAACATTAATCATAACAATGATAAGTTATGGGCGCGAATCGGCTATCAGCACCGTTTTTTAATTGTTGAATGTGTTTCAGAATCTTGCGGCCCAACCCGACACGATAGTGATGCTGAGATGATCACTGGAAGAGCAAGATTGCGGATCGTCGAGCTTTATGATCGCGAACGGAAAATTGTACGAGGAGGGTTTGTCGTCCTCGGGTGGACGAAACCTTCCCAGAATTCAAAGTCGTTCTTAGCACACTAAGAGCCTTTTTCAGCTCCTTTCTTCTCAAGCTGCAGCTCCCTCAACCTGGATCGAAGGGCGACCAGGCTCACCTTGTTGACCATCGAAGTGGCAACGAGATCGCCGTAACCCTCCGAGGCCTCTTTCAGCAGGGAGTCCAGACGTTCTCTTTTTGCTAGATTCATATCAAATTCCATCTCGACCACGCTCACACCTTTTGTTTAAATATTTTATTTATCGTATATACAACTTTTGTCGACTGACGCGAAAACGCACTTCAAATATCGAGAAAAGAGCCGCAAGCCGAAAAGTTTTGCAGGGTTCGGATGCCGACCCTGCATCCCTTCTCCCGCCGTCATTGCGAAAGATCGCCTTGACGGCCAAAACAGACCGGTTAAGATCCGATCGAGCCGATCAGTTCAGTACCGTCTCGGTGATCTTGCGGGCCTGTGCTTCTCATAACATTCGCTGCAGTATACCGGCCTCGATCCGTCGGGCTTGAAGGGAACCTTAGTCTCCTTTCCACAATCCGCACAGACCGCGTCGTGCATCTCTCTGGGGCCTCTGTCGAAGCCGCCTCTACGTCCTCCACGTCTATCGTCCATTATATTCACGTACCTTTTTGGTCTTCGATTCCGAAGAACCGACGTTGCTAGCGAGATCCCCAAAGAGGTCATCCGCGCAAGCTGAGATAGGTGCTCCCGCCATGAAGATATACCTGTTGGTAGATCGGAGAACGTCCCTCCTGTCCGCTAATCCGACCCGCACCTCAAAAAACCGCCTTCATCCAAATGCCCTTTACTTCAACCTTCAGGCCGCCCGGCCGCTCGGATTCGAGATTTTCTGCGAATATTCTAAATAGGCCGTCGACCTCTGGAAAACGGAACTATGACCGCGAGACTTGCCATCACCTTGATCTTTGCAGCGCTCCTTTTCACCCTCCTGGCGGGCTGTATCGAGGAGGAAGCACCCGATGTCCAAAAGGTCCCAGTATACGGCTTCAGGGTGGTGGCTTTCTATCCTCATGATCCTGAGGCTTTCACCCAGGGATTGGCCTACAGAGATGGCGTTCTTTACGAGGGGACAGGCCTTTACGGAGGGTCGAGCCTCCGTGAAACAAAGCTTGAGACGGGAGAGATGGTGATATCTCGGAGCTTGCCGCCCTATCTATTCGGCGAGGGCATCACCCTCTGGGAAGATCGGCTGGTTCAGCTCACCTGGAGATCCGGGATCGGCCTAGTCTGGGATATCGAGAACCTCACCGTAGTCAGAACTTTCGTCTATCCGACAGAAGGGTGGGGGATCACCAGCGATGGTCGAAATCTGATCATGAGCGACGGGTCCTCAGTCCTCCGGTTCTTGGACCCTGAAACCTTCCAGGTGAGGGGAAAGATCGAGGTTGTGAGCGAGGGCGCGCCCCTCCCGAGGCTCAACGAGCTTGAGTACATTGAGGGTCTAATCTACGCCAACATATGGGAGACCGACAGGATCGCCATGATCTCTCCTGAGACCGGAGTTGTGGTGGGGTGGATCGACCTGTCCGGCCTTTTGACCGATGAGGAGCGTCTCCGGGGAGACGTTCTGAACGGGATCGCCTACGATCCCGAGAATGATCGGCTCCTGGTGACGGGAAAGCTCTGGCCAAAAATATTCCAGATCGAGATCGCTCCCTCAGAATGATCGAGACCATCCGATGGATTCTGATAAGAGCTGAGAGTCGATATTGTAAAGTTAATTTTAATACCGAGTAGTTGTATCTTGAAATAAGAGGATTAAATATGCTCAAAGATCGCACTCATAAACTCGTCGCGGGCGCCTGGCTCGTGATGGCAATTATCCTGTCGACGGGGTTCGCCCAGGCAGCTGACATATCCGACGACCTCAATTCGAGCGTCGAGGCCGCCATCGAAGCTGCAGATGACGCCTCCCTGGAGACGAACGCCACCGCCATGGCAGAAACGGAGAACATCACCGAAGTCGCCGCTGAAACCGCGAATGATACCGTCGCAACCGAACCGGTAACTTCGACCGAATCCGTCACATCCGTGGCAGTTGCAATCCCCGCCAATACCGAATACGGAACAGAAAGTGAAGCCGAGAATGAGACCGAGAAGGAGATAGCGCCCGCAAAGGTCGAAGAAGGGACCGAAGAGATGGCGGAAGAGATTATTTACACCGTCTGTCTCAACGGTTGTAGCTACTCCTCCATCCAGGCCGCCATCGAGTCTGCGAAGGACGGCGAGGTCGTGGAGGTGGGGAGCGGAACCTACAACGAGAACGTCGTCGTTAACAAGCCGATCACCCTTCGTGGAGTGAATACCGGCGAGGGTGTTCCTGTGGTGAACGCCCTGAGGAACGGCAGCACCGTGGTTCTCAGAGCGGACGGGATCGTTCTTGAAGGTCTCTACATCACCAACGCCGGTCCCTGGCCCAGCGCTGGGATCGAGGTCGTCTCCAACGACAACGTCATCGCCGGAAACGGGGTATGGAACAGCGAATGGGTGGGAATCTATCTCAAGGGCTGCACCAACACCACGATCTCCGAGTGCATCTCCTCCAACAACGGGAACGACGGCATTCTGGTCTTCAAGGCCCCGGGCAACTTCGTAAGAGATAACGTGGTTAGCAACAATGGCGACGATGGGATCCAGATACTGAGCTGTGACAACAACCGGGTCGAGGGCAACGTCGTCGGCAACAATACTGACGTGGGGATCTTCCTGGACACATCTCAGAACTCCGTAGTTATCGGAAATACCCTCAGCTACAACAACAAAGGTATCGGGCTTCTCAGCTCCGGAATCGACAGGGTAGGGCCCAACCGATTCCTCAATAACGTTCAGGACCTGGAACTGGCCTAGATCCGATCTTCGGATCTCCGGCCACTTCTATTTTTTTTAATTTCAATAAGCTTGGCCTTCAAGTTGAAATTACGAGCTGAAATCACAAGCTGGGTCCGCAGAGATATTTCGCCCTCCTTCTAACTTCCAATCGGCGAAATCGAGAAAAGGGCGGGAGACGGACATCAATTGCCTTCGAAACCAATTTAACCCACGGATACTACATATTTTGCCGATATGCTAGATTATTCCGTCAATCAGTTTCTAGAGCTCGCAAAGACTCCGAAGATCGACATCGAGGTCTGCGACGTCACCCTGAGAGACGGTGAGCAGATGCCCGGCGTCGTCTTCAGGCCCGACGAGAAGCTGGACATCGCCATCAAGCTGAATGAGGTGGGGGTGGAGATCATCGAGGCCGGTTTTCCAGTGGTATCGGAGGCGGAGAAGAGGGCGGTCCAGGACGTCTCAAACCTCGGCCTCGACTCCAAGATCTCGGTCCTCTCTCGGTCCGTCCCCAAAGATGTGGATGCTGCCCTCGACTGCGACGTGGACATGGTCAGCGTTTTCATAGCCACCTCTGACCTCCATCTGAAACACAAGCTCCACATGACATGCGACCAGGCCGTAAAATGCGCCTTTGATACGGTGGAGTATGCAAAAGACCACGGCCTCATAGTCAGGTTTTCGGCAGAGGACGCCACCCGGACCGACTTTGAGCTTTTGAAACGGCTCTACAAAAAGGCGGAGGAGTACAAGGCCGACTACGTGAGCATCGCCGATACCGTGGGGATCCTGAACCCCAGGACCACCAGCTACCTGGTCAGCGAGATCAAAAAGGATATCAATATTCCGATATGCATGCACTGCCACGACGACCTGGGTATGGCTCTCGCCAACACCCTCGCGGCGGCGGAGGCCGGGGCAAAACAGCTTCACACTACTGTCAACGGGATAGGGGAGAGGAGCGGGAACACCCCCCTGGAGGAGCTGATGGTGGCCCTCAGGGTCCATTACGGCGTCGACCGGTACGACACAACAAAGCTCACCCCACTCTCAAAGCTCGTCCAGAGCTACTCGGGAGTGATCATGCCGAAGAACAAGGCAGTCGTCGGCGAGAACGCCTTCACCCACGAGTCTGGAATCCACGTGGCTGCGGTCCTTGAAGAGCCTCGAACCTACGAGCTTTACTCCCCCGAGATGGTGGGATCTTCAAGGAGGATAATAATCGGAAAGCATACGGGAGCCAAGGCCCTCAAGTACATCACCAGGAAGATGGGGTACGACCTGAAAAGGGATGAGATATGCCTTCTTGCCGAGAAGGTGAAGAGGTGCAGCGAGTTCAAACGCCCCATCTCCTGCGACGAGCTAAGAAAGCTGATACACGATCTAGATATCGAGATAGTCTACCCCGACCTCTGAAACTTTGGGGGTTGTGGGGATTGGGGCAACCCGCCCCACCGGATCGTCGGACGTCTCGCGCCGCTCTCTGGGTTTCGAGAGTCGATCTAATTTTTATGGGGGAGGAACCGTCTTTAAAGGGCCCATACCGTCCTTCCGGAGCTTCGGGGTGGATCCGATAGCGCTGCCGAGTTCTATTCCGGGGCGACGGGCTTCGAACTGAGCGATATGCTTGCGGTGCGCCCCGTACACCGTGGCTGGCCACCATCCGGCCAGATCGGGAACGAGGCGCTACGGCCTTTCGTAATAATCTTTAATAAATCAGTTGACCGTTACCCATATGTTTGGAGAAACCTGAAACGACCACCATCGTAAAATAGAGGGCAAAGGTTTCCTCAAGGGGCTGAACGGATCGGTCACATTTGAGGTGAAGGAGGCGTACGTGAGGATCAGAGTTTTTCTCAAGGTCTTCGGCACACTGCTGAAGCTGATGGGGGCGTTGATGCTCATCCCAGCCGGAGTCTCTCTTGTCTACGGCGAGATTGAGGGGATGATCGCCTTCGTAGTCCCGGCCCTCTTCACCCTCGTCCTCGGCCTTGCCATGGAGCTTTTGGGAGACGAGGAAGTCCTCTCCAACAAGGAGGGGTTTGCCCTGGTGGCCTTCGGATGGCTGGGGGCGGCCGTCACCGGGGCCCTCCCCTACGTCTTTTTGGGCCTCAGCCCAATAGATGCCCTCTTCGAGTCGATGTCCGGCTTCACAACAACGGGCGCCACCATCCTCGCCGAGGGCGGAGCCGACGGCCTTTGGATCATAAACGCCACTGCTGCCAGTCACAGCCTGGGGGCGACCCTCGCCCATATGGCCTTCCAGAACGGCACCATAAGCTCTGCCGTCAGTTCAGCACACCTCACGGCGTCAAACATGTCGGCCCTAAACGATACGATCCTCAACAATACAATCTTCAACGCCACCCTCAACAGCACTCTTGTCGGAGGCCAGATCAACGAGACCCAACTCAGCTCAACCCTGAACGGGCCGATGGATACATACCGCGGCCTACTCTTCTGGAGGTGTTTCACCCAATGGCTCGGCGGGATGGGCATCATCGTCCTCTTCATAGCGATCCTGCCGAACCTGGGCGTTGCAGGCCGCCAGCTCTTCAAGGCAGAGGTTCCGGGACCGACGGAGGACATGATCCGGCCCAGGATCAAGGAGACGGCCAAGATTCTCTGGGGCGTCTACATGGTCCTCACGGCAGCCGGATTTCTGCTTTTAATGATGGCAAAGATGCCGGCATACGATGCGATATGCAACACGTTCTCCACCATATCGACCGGAGGCTTCTCCCCAAGGGTGGACAGCATCGCCTACTACAACGCCCTAGACTTCAACGGTCCCCTCATAGAGGTGGTAGTGATCGCCTTCATGTTCCTCTCCGGGGCGAACTTCGCCCTCCACTACAGGACGATGTACGTCAACAGGAGGAGCCTGATCAGGGACCCAGAGTTCAAGTTCTACTCCCTTCTCGTCGTCCTCTCCATCGTCATCGCCATCCTCATCGGCGGGATTGAGAGCAGCTTCTCGGGTGATGGGCCAGATCCTGAAGGGGTCGGGCTGGCGAGTCTCTACCTCAGGACCGCCGCTTTCCAGGTCGTCTCGATCATCACCACCACCGGCTTTACAACTGCCGACTACGACCTGTGGTCCGGCCCTGCAAAGCTCATACTATTAATGCTGATGTTCACCGGAGCCTGCACAGGGTCGACGGCTGGAGGGATAAAGCTAGTCAGAATCCTCCTCACGATGAAGTACGGCCGACGCGAGCTCTTCCAGGCCCTCCACCCGAAGGCCGTGATGGCCGTGAAGCTGAAGGGAAATCCAGTCAAGGAGAACGTCCTCCACTCGATCCTGATATTCATCGCCATGTACATCCTGATCTTCGCCGCGGCCACGGTGATCTTCGCTTCGGTCTGTCCTCTTGCTGAGGAAGAGAAGACCCCTGAGGAGATAGTTTGCTTCGTATCCGAAGATGGCAGCGGTGGCCAGAAGATCGTATGTTTCGGGTCGGAGGGCTGGAGCGAGTCCGACGAGGTCCTCGGCCTCACCCCCAAGGAGGGAGGGAACGTCGCCTGTTTCGTCACACCCGAGAACGCCGCAAAGAGGATAGAGGTGGACAGGAGACCCCTCAACCTCTCAGAGGTATACGAGAAGACGGGGGATATCGTCTGTTTCAGGTCCGGCGACTGCAGCAATATCGACATGGTAAGCGCCGCCTCTGCCGTGGCCACCACCTTGGGAAACGTCGGTCCCGCCTTCAACCGCTTCGGCCCGACAGACAACTACTCGGAGCTTCCGGGTCTCGGAAAGCTCGTCCTGATCGTCTGCATGTGGATAGGAAGGCTTGAGATCCTGACTGTTCTGGTTCTGCTCATCCCCGACTTCTGGAAGAATTGACATGATGCAGGTGGAGCGACTTTGACGATCTTGGAGGACGGAAGCTGAATAGAGATATGAGGGTGGTCACCCTCAGCGAAAACTCAGCAGGACTGAAGAAAGGCGTGCTAGCAGAGCACGGCTTTTCGGCTTATTTGGAGTATGCAGACTTCAAGCTGATATTCGATGCAGGCCAGACCACAACCACCGTCCACAACGCCGACTTCCTTGAAATCGACCTTGAGGGAGTTTCAATCGCCCTCAGCCACGGCCACTACGACCACACCGGTGGCCTGGTGAACCTCCTCAGAAGGACAGGTCCCGTGACCGTGTACGCCCATCCCGACGTCTTCGCCACCAGATACTTCAGAAGGAAAGGGGCCCTGAGACAGAACGGGATCCCCTTCGATAGAGTGGATCTGGAGGGGATGGCCGCAGGGTTCAAATTTTCCAGGAGGGCTCAAGAGATCCATCCTGGCCTCTGGCTCACTGGTGAGGTCCCAAGATTGACGGAGTTTGAAACGGCGAGCGATGACCTGGTCATCACCTCGGAAGATGGCAAGACCACAGTCGATCCCCTCCTGGATGACCAGGCCCTGGTCGTGGTCCTGACGAGGGGCCTATTCGTCCTGCTGGGGTGCGCCCACTCGGGGATGATAAACACCCTCGAACACGCAAAAGAGGTTACTGGAGTGGACACCATCCTGGGCGTTGCCGGCGGAACCCATCTGGGATTCGGCGGGAAGGTGAAGCTTCAAAAGACGGTGGATGCGCTCAGAAGTTTCGATCTTGAGATCCTGGCACCGTGCCACTGTACGGGTTTTGCCGCCGCCTCGGCTCTGGCAGCAACGTATCCGGATCAGTTTGTCAACAACTCCGTCGGGACGGAGATTGAGCTTTGAAGGCTCGCCCTCTAACCTGGCGACGAGCCATCGGCATCGAGGGCTGACCTGCGTCGAAAGGTGACCGGCACCGAAATATCAAGCTCCGGGATCGTATCTCGGACAGATCCCCCGCGCCACCACCAGGGAGACCCCTGACCTTTTCAGCTCCTCAGCCAGGATCTCCTCAATCGCGTCCCGATCCGAGGGAAGGTCGATGATCCGCAGGTCGGGAACGATCGCCTCTAGGATCGAGGTGATATCGGTGACGGGCTGACCTCCGGTCATCGCCGCCACATAGTTTTGGAGGAGGACCACAAGAACCTCTCTTTTGTTGTTAACCGAGTCGATGAGGCCCTGAAGGCCCGAGTGACTGAGGGCATAATCGCCGATTAGAGCGACCCCCTTCTCCCCGAATCCTGAAGCTACCCCCACCGAGGAGCCGAGGCCGTAGACGACGTCCACCGCCTCCAGGGGCGGCCGGACGGCCCTGATGCTGCACCCGGCGTCTCCCGCCACCGGGACCAACAGGTCTCGGACGGCCTCGTAGACCGGCCGGTATGGGCAGTCGTCGCAGACATTTTTCGATCCGGGCCGGTCTTCGAACTTCTGGGGGGTGGGGTCAGGTCCCGGTGGAGTGCCGGATTCGATCAATTCCAGGGCCCGCTCGATGTCTTTCGCCTCCATCCTCCCCCAGGGGAGGTGGTCGGTCATCTTCCCGAAGACGTTTTCACACAAATGGAGCCGGGCCTCGATGAAGGGGGTCGGCTCCTCGACGACGAGGATCTTATCGTGGACTCGGGCAAAATCCTGGATCATCTCCCAGGGGAGGGGGTGGGAATAGCCCGCAACCAACAGGGGAAGTTTCTCATCCAAATTCAGAGCGAGACCAGCGGGCCTCCCCGAGGCTACGATCCCCAGATCACCGCCGGCGTCCCTCAGGAAGTTGAGGGTGGTGCTTCTGGAGGCGGATATCATCCGCGGCAGGACCTCGCCCCTGTACCTCTGGTGGCGACCCTTCGAGGTCAGGTCCCAGATCGATCGATCGAAGGTCCCGAATCTGTCCTCGTCCTTTTTCTCAGCACGCCTCGTAGGCTGGGTCGGAGCAGACTCACCCGCCTCTCCGAACTCGAAGGTGGTTCTGACCATCACCGGGGCTCTGATCTTCTCGGATAGGGCGAAAGCCTCCAAAAGGGCGGTGCTGAGAAGCTCGGGGCCCGAAGGGTCCAGGACCGGGACTTCGCAGAGGGGGCCGTAGTTTCTCACGTCCATCTCCGCCTGGGACCCCCGAGGTCCGACGTCCTCGCCCGCCAGGACCACGAGCCCCGCCCCGATGATGTGGGTCGGGGATATCGATAGGGGGTCGGAGAGGAGGTTCGCGCCCAGGTGCTTCACCAGGACGATCGATCGCCGTCCTGTGGCCGAGGCTCCAAGGGCCACCTCCATCGCCACCTTCTCGTTAACGGCCATCTGGGCCGTTTTCCCCAGGGCCGGGATGGCGTCGGTTATCGGGTAGCCCGGAACGTAGATCCGTAGATCGACCCTCTGATCAGAAAGGGCTTCTCGCAGTTCGTCCACGCCAGTCGGCCCGTTTTTCACAAAACCGCCTCTTCAGATCTCGGGCCTCACCGACTCGATGGGCCTCGCGCAGAAGGGGATCGCAGCCAGAGCTCCTATCAGCCCCTGGCCGTCCAAAACGACCTCTGCGCCGGTCTTTCTCGCCGTCTCGACCGCCAGGTCGTAAGGTATCCGTTCTGTCCTGCAGAGCTGGGAGTAGTCCATCAGGGGCGAGGGGTCAAACCCTCGATAGACGGCCATCCCGGTGTTCTCTGATACGCTGTACAGCTCGAGAAGGTCCCGGAAGTCCGCCAGCATTCCGTCGGCCTTTCCCGGAAGGGCTGCGAACTCCACCACCGTGGAGACGCAGTTCTGGGTCTTGGTGGGGACGGGAAAGAGCTGGACGAGGGCGTGGGAGACGTACCTCGCCTCGGGCCGGTCCACCGCAAGGGAGATGTTGTGGACCAGCGACCAGGTCGCGCCTTCGGTCTTGGAGTCGGTGTCGTCGACGCCGATGACGATCCTCTCCCTCCGCGGAAGGACGATCGTTCCCCGGCCCACCTTCCCGCCCCCCGACTCCGAGACTGTGCTGCGGAGGACGTCGCCAGCCCTCGACCGTGAGACGGTGGCCCCCACCCCGCCGCCACCAAGGCCGGCGTAAGTTATCTCCACCTCGTCCTCCGTCACGATTACCGACTCGATGCCCGCCGACCTCTTGGAGGATGCGAGGTCCAGGTCCGCCTTCCCGGACCTCACCAGGTACCGAAACCACTCCCCAATGGACCGGGAGCTGATGACGAGGGGGCCTTTCGAGTAATGGTGGAGGGACCAGGCCCCGCCCCCGTAGCAGGATGACCTCTCCAGAATCTCCACAGCTTCGCCGTCGGGGCTGGTGACGGCGTGAATCTGCCTGTAGACCACGGCATAGGGATCGTCAAGACTTAGCACGCATGGACACCTCGAATGAACGCATGTAAATCATCAGTTTTCAGATATATGGAGTTCGAACTATAAGATATCGGATCGTGAGGGCTAATGTCATGAGACCTCGGATATCACGATGTCGCCGATTATTGGACCTCAGATCGTAATATACCTCAGATTGCCTGGATTTCAGGGGCCTCTTCGCCCTCCTCTGACTTCATGTACTCCCTCAGAACGACGGTGGCGTAAGAGCCCGCCGGAAGGTCGAACTTCAGGAGGGCGGATCCGCCCTCCTCCACCACCCAGACGGGGTCGAACTTCAGGAGGGCGGGTCTTCTATACCCGGGGGACCCGAGGTCTGGGTTCGCCAACACCCTGAAGTCGGAGAAGGTCACCCCCACCTCATCCAAGACTGACCTCTCGATCTCGCCGGGAGCGCCCTCTGCAAACTCCGACCCGTACCCAAAGAGCGGAAGGGTCACAAAAGCTCTGCCCCTCTCCGCCAGCCTGTTGACCGCCTCCAGGTTAGAGCTGTCCACCTTCTGGATCTTGTCGGCGTCGGGAAGGCCTCCTTTCGAGAAGCATACGACGTCCCCTTCCACCGCCCGGTCGAGGGGAAGGCCGGATCTCATCCTCCTGGAGAGGACCATGTTGAAGAGGAGCGACTGGTAGGCGTGGACGAAGAGCCTCTTGAGGTTCGTGGCGAGGACGTCGAAAGAGTGGGCCCAGTCGCCCTCCTCTTCCAGGAGGCGGCTCATCATCGCCCTCTCGTAACGAAGCCGGAGGGGATACTCCCTGAGGGCCCTTCCAAAATCCTTTCCATCGAGGAGCCTCGACCTAGCCAGCCTCGTCGTCTCGGGCTCGTCGGGAAAAGGGAGGGCCAGATAGGTGAGGACCGCCTTCTCCGGATCTCCCCTCACCAGGGCCTCGCCGACGAGGTGGGTAACCGGCCTCACCTCGCCGAACCTTTGGACGCCGAAGTAGTTGGGAAGGCCGCCGAGGGCCTCGATCTCTTTGGTGACGCCGTCCAGGCGGCGGGCCGTCTCATCTTCGTCGAGGTCGATCTCTCCGATCCGAACACAGAATCGGTTTCCAATAAGGTCGCCGAGGGAGACGGCCCGGTTGGACCTTCCCAGGACTTTGATCTTCACGTCAGGAAGGGTTATTCGGTCTAGTTCCTTTTCGTCCAGGCTCGCTATGCTCATCCGCTGCCTGGTAACGGCGTTCTTGTCCTTAGTTCCGGCCCAGCCGAACCGTTTCTGGCTGATCTTGAGCTGGCGCGAGAGGTCTCTCACGAGATGATGGGTGTCCCAGTCCACCTTCTCAACCTCGAGGACCAGGTAACGTCCGCCCTCGTAACTCAAGTCCTCGCCGATCTCCTCGACGACGAAGTCCTCGCTTCTCATGCGAAGCCGCCCCCCGCATCCTGGCGAGTCGGTGGCGTATAGCTCCATCCCCAGGGTCCGATCAAACTCCGAGGCCTCGATCATGCTCGATCCTCTCCTTCGACCTTCAAACGAGCTTCAGGTTGCCCGTTATCTTGTCGAGCATGATGGCCGAGGCAGGTCCCAGGCCCAGAGCGGTCACGGTTCCGGGGGGAATCTCGGTGAGGCCCGCGTCGATGACTATGGCGCAGGCGACTCCTGCCCTCTCCGCCTCCTCCCTCAGCCTGAAGATATCTTGGAGGGCGGGTGCCTTGAGGACGATCTTCCTCTGCCCCTCCTCTTTCCAGTCCCTTACGACGCGTTTGTCCGCCCGCTCCATGGCGAGGATCGCCGCGTGCGCGACCTGGACCGCCAGCTTGCCGGAAGAGAGCTTCAGATCTTCGCGGATCACTATACATTGCTTGAACTCCATGATGGCGAGGGTTAGAGCCCGCATCAGATAAAAGGGTGCACGCTCCACGAGTGGGACCTCGACTGGTCCAGAGGAGCGGCAAAAAGAGAAGGGGATGGAAAGGCAACCCGGCCTTTCAAGCCTCTCCCGTCATCACCTTGACGCAGAGAGGGCTTTTGACGATGTTGCCGAGCTTAGCCCCGATCAGGTACACCAGGTTCTTGTCCGCGGCGATATCCAGGATCCTCTGAGTGACGACCCCGTCGAATATGACGCCAGCCACGTCCCCGTTGGACTCCTTCAGCTCTTTCGCGAGATCCCTCACAGCGACCTCTCGAACCATGTTCTGGTTTCGATCGAAGAGGCGGGCAGAGAGGGTGCCGTTCAGGGCTTCGAGATGGGGCTCAAACCACTGGCCGATCTCCTCGTCGACCTCCGGCTCCTTTTCGACGATGATCTCGGGTTCGGGTTCGAACTCTTCCTCGGGATGTGGTTCGTGCACCTGGATAGTGGGTGCGGCCTCATGAGACCTATCCGTCGCCCTGCTGATCCTGACCGGCCTCTCCCTGATCAGGCTCTTTCTCCTGGTGGTGACCTCACGCCGCTGCTTCTTCGAGAGTGGCTTGATCTTGTAGAAGTCCAGCACCTGCTCGACGGGGATCTTCTGGCGGAGGGCCCTCACGATCTCCTTTTGGGTCATATCCTCGACGCACTTTCCCTCAGGGGCTCTGGCCACGTAATCGATGTCAGCGACCTGGAGAAGCTCCTTTACGATCAGCTCGCCGCCCCGGTCCCCGTCGGTGAAGGCCGTCACAACCTTCTTGCTGCACAGATCAGCGATGGTAGAGGGAACGTTCGTCCCACCGACGGCGACGGCGTTCTTGATGCCGTACCGAAGGAGGTTCAAGACGTCGGCCCTTCCCTCCACCACCAGGATGGCGTCGGAGTCGAGGACGTTGGGACCTGCGGGAAGACGGTCCGGCCCAATGTGGGTGATCTCCTCCACCCGCACGGATTGTTTGATCTGTTCGGTGATCCCCTGGGTGTCCAGGAGGTTCTCGTCGAACATCTCCATTATGATCTGCTTTGCCCGGTCAACCACGTACTTTCTCTTGGAGGCCCGGACGTCCTCGATGTTGGAGACGTTGATCCTGGCTATGCAGGGGCCTACCCTGTCGATCGTCTCGAGGGCAGAGGCGAGGATCGCTGTCTCCACCTTGTCGAAGCTTGAGGGTATCGAGATCGTCCCCGAGGATTTGCCGCCGCTGGACGTGATCTGGACGTCGATCCGGCCGATCCGGCCGGTTTTCTGGAGATCTCGCAGATCGAGGTCGCTTCCGAGGAGCCCTTCGGTCTGGCCGAATATGGCGCCGACGACGTCGGGCCTCTCCACGATCCCGTCTGCCGTGATCTCAGCGTGAATTACGTATTTAGTGGTATCAACATTCTGCATCATATACACCTCAAATTTTAAAATAGATAAATAAATACACGCGCGACCCCAAAGCTGCATCGCTAACGCTGCACTGCCGATGATTCAGACTCGGAGCCGAAAAACCCCAGCATATCATTGATTGGAGGATGATGGTGAATGTGTATCTATCTAGCTATTTCAATCGGTGGGCATCAACTTCGTGATTTTGAGCATCATTTTGATGATCGAACTTCTGCGTATCGGATCCACATTTATCTTCAAGTTGGGAGGTCGGATGCGCACATTTCGCAGGCGAGAGTTCATCTCCTGAGATTCTATTCTCGAATTTTAATACATCACCCATAGCATGAAGATGGGCTTAATGATCGTCCGGCTCGCAAATCGGCTTTGCGAGCGTCACAATTGCCTAAAAATAGGACGAAGCTAGTTTAATAACTTTGTGGTGGAGGTTCTGAAGGCTCAGCACGACCCGCCTTCGTCTCGGGGAGGTAGGAGGATGAGGTCGCCCCTGAACCTCAAAAACTCGACCTCATCTCCCGGATTCGCTTCAAGAATGCTGGGCCTGGATGCGGAGACGGTCCTGTAGCTTTCAGGGTCTAAAACCTCCAGGACGTCCCGATCTCCCGCCACCACCACACCCCTCTCGGCAGAGGATCGGTTTCCGACGACCAACGCATCTTCAGCATCTTCTTCAGATAGATACACGCTTGCACCGTCTCGCAAGAATGTACAGCGTGTCCTCTTTCCCTCAAACCCTCTCACCTCAAGATAGGAGCCTTTTGCCCTGATCAGGTCGCCGGATTTGAGCCTGGGAAGCCTGACTAGGATGCTGGTTCGATAGACGTTCTTTCCGTCCCTCATTCCCACCAGCTTGTAAGATTCCTGAACGCTTCCCCCGAACCGCTCCTGGATGGCTCTCGCGATAGATCTTCCCTGCTGGGTCGATCCCAGCACCAGGTCGATCCCGCCTTTGACGTCTTTAGTCTCCTGGATGAAGGAGAGGCGGTCGCCCCTTCCAAAGCAGCTTTCGGTCTGGGCATTGGCGATCTTTCGGCTCTCAGCCAGCTCCTCAGAAGCTGGCGCTCCCGCCGATCCCCTCACCTGGACTATCGCCTCATAGTAGTTTCCGGCCATCCTGCTACACCTCTCGCAGGTGGCCCGCCGGACCGTGGCCGCTACGATGCATTCCTCTTCGGCCGGAAGCTCGCCGAAAGTTCCGGTCAGGTGGACAGCCACCTGAAACTGGGTGGCGTTCTTTTTGTGGACCGAGAGGTCGACTTGTGGATCCGACAGATTCTGGTGGATCCCGATCTCTTCGGCGACGGCGTTGGATATGAGATCCTCTACGGAAACCTGAGCTTCTTGCCACCGGCCCCGGACCAGGTACGAGCCGCAGACGGGGCAGAGGGTAACCTCGACGTGGTCAGGGCACTCGAGAAGGGTGGCCATCTCCAAACGGCACCGGTCGCAGAGGCCTAGGGGGGAAGGCTCGCCGCATTTCGGGCAGACGCTCACAAGCGTCACATTCGCACCATTTGGGCGGTAGGAACTCCGCCGATCCGAAGGATGTTCTCGCCGTCGATGCAGCTCGTTTCGATGGCGCAGGCGACGGCTCTCTCACCCACCATGTTGGCTATAGTGGCCCCGGCAAGGGCTTTTGCCACTTCTTGGGCGGTGGCCTCCTCCTCGCCAAAAAAGGCGGCTTCCACTGAGAGGCAGAGCTCGCCCTCGTCGAAGGTCTTTCCGAGAAGATCGCAGTCGCAGACCGCCACCATCACCTCTCCGCTGACTTTGTGGGTCTTAAGGTACATCATCTCTGATCTGTCGTCGTGCATCTTATCACATCATGGAAGCTTCAAAAAGCCGGGTCTCGGCTCGAAGATTTCGCCGTTTCTTCGCAGCCTCTGTATTATCTCTTCTGCTTTATGTCTGTCCATCCCAAGCTCGGCCTCGGCCCGATCGAGAACGGCCTCCAGGGGGGCTGGGCCCTGGTATTCCGAGCTCAAAACTTTGATGAGGTCGATCATCAGTCTGGTCTTGTCCCTCGTGCTCTTGCTGATCCCCACCGCCAGAACGTCGGCGTCGAGAAGGCCGGTCTCGGGGTCGACCCCCACCTGACGCAGGCACGCCTCGACGATCCTGATCACCCTTTCGGCGTCTCCCATGGTTATCTCTTCGCTGAGCCGAAGCTTTGCGCTCGACTCGCAGAGCCTGAAGAGGCCCTCAAGCTGCCTTGCCGTCACAGGGACGGGCTTGTTTGAGTCTTGGCCCTGCTTTCTCAGGTTGACGTAGTAGCTCTCGAGCCTCTCCCTGGCCTCGTCGGAGAGAACGGGGAAGACGTTCTTTCTCGCGTAGGCTATGTATTTCCGGAGGACTTCGGGCTCGATGACCGGACGAATCACGTCCATCACCGCCTCCAGCTCCTCTCGAGTGTAGCCGCCCCGCGAGGAGATCTCGCCGGCGTAGGTGGTCTGGCCGATGTGGTGGGCGATCTTGGAGTCCCGGACGTCGCTCGGCTCGTCGGTCAGAACGAAGATCAGATCGAACCTGGACATGAGGGCCGGGGAGAGGTTTATCTGCTGGGCTACGCCCTCGAACTTGTCGAAACGGCCGAACTTGGGGTTGGCGGCGGCGAGGAGGGAGCATCGTGACTTGAGGGTCGCCACCACACCGGCCTTGGCGACGCTTATCGTCTGCTGCTCCATCGCCTCGTGGAGGGCAGACCGGTCCTCAGTGTTCATCTTATCCATTTCGTCGATGCAGGCGATCCCCTTGTCGGCCAAGACCAATGCCCCGGCCTCGATCGACCACCGGCCGTCGCCGAGTTCGTCCTTGACGGCGGTGGCGGTGAGGCCCGCGGAGGTCGAGCTTTTGCCCGAGGTGTAGATCCCCCGAGGCGAGAGCTTGGAGATGTAGCGGAGAAGCTGGCTTTTTGCGATGCCCGGGTCGCCGACAAGGAGGATGTGGATGTCGCCCCTGATCCTGGTGCCGTCTGGCAGGCCCTTGGAGACGCCGGAGAATAGCTGGAGCGCGAGGGCTTCCTTAACCTCGTCGTAGCCGTAGATGGAGGGGGCGATGGACCTTTTGATGTTGTCGTAGATCATCGGGTCTTTTGAGAGGTCCCTTATCTGCTTCTCGTCCTCGGGCTTGATGTCGATCTCCTCGAACTCCTGCTCCATCATCTCGATGGAGTTTCCCTCCAAGAATAGGTCGAAGTAGGTGGACTTTCCGGTCTGGGTCGTCCTCTGGTAGGATCGGAGAGCCCCGTTGATCACGACCCTGTCGCCGGGGAATATCACGCCGGTCAGGTCGTCTTCGAACTGGACGTTCAGGGTCTGGGGCTGCTCGCCTCCGCGAAGCTCCTCCGGGGATTCCTGGACCCGGACGTTCTGGGCGTCGACGAACCGCGACTTGTCCAAAAGGAGCTTGAAGGGGCCCCGCCGGTCGCAGGCCTCGTTGGGGCAGTCGTAGGGCTCCTGGAACTTGGGGGTGTTCTGCTCCTTGTAGAAGAGGTGGCCGCACCTCTGGCACTCGAAGGCCGCCGAGATCACCTTCGGCCTGACCTCGGTCACGGTCCGCACAAGCCCTTCGAGGGCGATCAGCCGGCCGATGTGGTCGCTGCGTAGCTCGCTCGTCTTAAACCTTCGCGGCAGCCCCACTATCCGGAAGTGGGCTTTCTCCAAAATGACGTCTATGGGGAGGTCGATTTCAAGGAGGGCGGTCTCGGCCGCCTCCAGGAGCGGCCCGGGTTTTTCGAGAAGCTCGTCGGCGAATTCCGGGTCGTACCTATCGATGTCAGGGAACTTGATGGCAAGGCTTCGGCGGAGGGGGTAGGAGTCAGCAAGCTCCAAGAGCTCGTCCCAGTATCTGCTCCTGATGAACTCCTCCCACTTCGCAACGGGATCTTCGACCATGGATGAAAGGAGGGTAAGGCGGGGTATAATATCTAAAGCTTATCGATGTCTGGGAGAACTGGGGGCGGGCGGCGCGGTGGTGTTGGGAAAAGGAGAGATTCGAACGATTACCTTTTAGATGATCATTTCGGAGTTATCGGCCAAGCAACTCCAGGTTACGTCGGACGGTTTTAGTCGATGGATGTTCTTCCCCCAAGCGCACCTGGAATATCTTCAGAGCCCGCTCGTAACTCTTCTTGGCACCGGCCAGGTCGCCCAGGTCTTCTAGGACCCCTCCGAGGTTGTTGACTCGGATGGCCACGTTGGGATGGTCGGGACCGTAGACCTTCTCGTCGATTTCAAGAGCCCGCTCTAAGGCGGACTTCGCCTCCGAGAACTCAGCTCGTCCCCTCAAGTACAAACCCATTTGATTCAAAAGGCGGCCTGTCGCCTCTGGATTCGCCTCCAACCTCTCTGCTTGCTCTGCCGCGGCGACGGCCTGAGGCAGGAGAACCGAGCACTCATCCCAGGTCTGTACGTCATAAATTTTGTAAGGGAAGGCATCGTTCACCATCCCGATTGCGGCTGCGGACCACCTTTTTTGCACCTCTTCTGACAATCTATCCCGAGTCACAGCTTGGACCAGCCGGTGGACCGTGAGGGTGTCGTCGGCCACAGTCATCAGAGAGTATCGCTTAAGAGCGGCGATGGCGTCATTCAGTACCATCTCGTCGGTCACAGCCGAAGCCAGGGGCTCGGGAAGGTACTCAACGCCGTCGATCAGGAGCGACTTTGGGATTTCGTCTGGAGCCAGGAAAGCGCAGAGGGTCAAAAGGTCCGCGCTGACGGGCACCTCTGCGCTCGCCTTCTCGAAAGAGAGATCCCAGGTGGTGACCACAGTGTCTGGGTAAGCTTCAGGCTTTCCGCGGCTTAGTAGCTCTTTCTGCCGTTCTTGGAAGAGCTTGAGATAAGCTGAGAGGGAGATTCCGGTCTCTTGGATGTACGCCCCGGCCTGCTCCAGGGCGAGGGGGAGGTTTCCGAGGGCCTCGGCTAGGGCTTTGGCCGCCTCCTCGTCGTCTCGTCCTGTGCGCTTTCGGAGAAACTCGATCGATTCGGCTGGGGTGAAAATATCGACAGGCAACATTCTGGCAACTCCTCCCCAAGACTGGTTCCGGGAGGAGATTATCACGTGGCCTCCGCCGCCCTGGGGCAGGTAGGCGTCGATGCTCTCAGGTTTCGCGGCGTTGTCAAATATCAGAAGCCAGTCTTCGAGCTGGCCGAGCCTCCGCCTCACGGCATCGACGACGATATTCTGATCTGCTAGGGTTCTTTCCGGCAGATTCAGAGCCCCGGCAAGACCGACGTAATCGGCGGCCAGGGTCGACGGCTCTTCAGATCGCAGCCACCAGACGATCTCGTATTCGTTGATGTAGCTGTAGACGTATTCCAACGTCAGCTGGGTCTTGCCCACGCCACCAAGGCCGGTTATCGCCTGAGTCTGGGCGGCATAGTGGCCAGAGTTTAGAGCATCGTGAAGGTCGGTCAAGAGGGATCTCCGACCTGTGAAATTGCGGTTTCGGTTAAATGGGACGTTCCAGACCTGCGGCAGAGCTCTCGGAAATCTCGGCTTTTCCGTCACCGACCGCGAGCCTGGGAAGCCCGGCAGCGTCGACGGCTTTGCCCGCTCGAACTTGACGCCGTCAAGGAGGGCCTTCTTTGCGGCTTCTTCTTTCAGCCCTATCAGATCGATCCGGTTGATCGTCGATAATAGACCGTCCAGCTTGCACTTTCGGACCCGCACCGGCACGATCAGCCCCTTTTCGCCGGTGGGGTCTTTTTTGAAAAAGACCGCCCATTCGGAAGGCGTAAAGCTAGAACTGAGAAAATCATGCGACAGAACGATTATTATCCGCTCAGCCTCCTTGGAAGCTCTGTCCATCTGAAGCGGGAAGTCGTGCCCCGGCCGAAAATCCCAGGCCTGGAGGATGGTGGTGTATTTCGCCTCTTCCAGCTGCCAGGCTATCCACTCGGCCCAGCTCTTGTCGGCGCTGTTGTAGCTGATGAAGAATACCCCTCTCCAGATTTT
>DAQG01000041.1 GCA_002502785.1 Methanothrix harundinacea
GTGAGCGTCCACCTTTTCCCTCTTATCTCTTCTCCGACCATTTTTTATGGGCCCTTGTCCTTCCCTTCTGCTTCCCAACGTCGTTTTTCCGCCGACCAAATGATAGTTAAGGTCCTTCAACGGGAGGGCTGGTCCTTTCCCGGGGACGGAAAGGAATTCCGGAAGACGGAGAGCTTCAGGATCGACGATACTGAAAATCGTGACCAGGTCAGGGCAGGATGGCGATTACAGACAGCCATGAGCTACAAAAGGCCCTCTAAAGTCGTCATCGAAATTCTCCCCCCACAAAATTATTCGAGCATCAAAATGACCAGAAGGGAACGTTTAAGTATTAGTTTCTCAGGTAGGTTACTCTCAAATGAAAAGGATGGTCGGATGGAGTCGGTAGTGGTTTAGAAAAGGAGGAAATAAGATGGCGTTTTACACCCTTGGTCTCACCTTTTGGTTAGTAATCGCCCTTACCGTCGTGGTATTGGGAATCTGGATATACGGCCTCTACTTTAACTTTAAGAAGTGGGGCATGGGATCCACCGGTTATCAGGATGAGCTGCGTAACAGCTTCTGGCTTTTTATCGCAACATGGATTCATGAAGCTTTCAAAGATGGCATTTGGGTATTCGTAAAGACCCTAATTCTCGATGTCCTGCTTCTCAGGCGGACTCTCAGGAGGAGTCCCGTGAGATGGGTCATGCACATGGCCATATTCTACGGGTTTTTGACCCTTGCCGCCCTTTCGGGCCTTGGCTTATTCATGGACATAATCGAGCACTTCAACGTCTTGGGCCTTGCCCACCAGGCTGAGATGGTAAAGGGCTTTATGGAGCTGCCCTTCGACATATTCGGCTATCTGCTCCTCTTCGGAGCCACAGTCGCCGTTCTGAGAAGGATTTTTCTCAGAGAGGTCAGATCCCGAACCTCTGCTTATGACGTGGTTCTCCTCGGCGGCGTATTTTTGATCACGATAAGCGGGTTTTATGCGGAGTGGCTGCGAGGCAACGCCTTCCTGGTCGGAAACGCCTTCGCAAACCCGATATACGCACCCCACTTCTCCCTGCTCCACACGATACTGGCGCTGGCCCTCTTCGTAGTGATCCTTCCCTGGAGCAAGTACATGCACATAATAGCCGGGCCACTGACGATTCTAGCAAACAGAGGAGGCGAATAAAATGGCTGACGCAGGAAACGAGAAAAAGCCCCTCGTATCAGGATACCTCATGTCCACCCAGTTCATGGAGCTGGACGGGTGCACTCGATGTCAGGAATGCATGAAGTGGTGTCCTACTTTTGACGTGAGGCAGGACCGCCCAGAGATCACTCCCATGTACAAGATCGCCAAGTTCAGAGAGCTGCTCGGAGGCCAGAATGGCTTGAGGGCGAAGCTATTCGGGTCCAAGCCCCTGAACGAGGACGAGCTCAACAAGTTCATGGAAGACACCTACATGTGCACCACATGTGGAGTCTGCGGCACCGTCTGCGAGTCCGCCATAAACACCGTCGAGCTCTGGGAGGCCATGAGGCCAAACATGGTGGCCAGAGGAAACGGTCCCTACGGAAAGCAGTCCTTCTTCCCGATGCTCCTTGGAAAGGACAGAAACCCCTTCCAGGCAAAGCAGGAGGAGAGGCTCTGCTGGGTCCCCAAGGACGCAACGGTTTTGGAGTCGGAGAAGGTCGCATACTTCGCTGGCTGCACTGCCGCCTACAGGCAGCAGGCCCTCGCCGTCGCATCTGTCCGGCTGATGAACAACCTGAACATACCCTTCTGCATGCTCGGCGCGGACGAGTGGTGTTGCGCCTCGGCTCTGATCAGGACCGGCCAGAGGCCGGTTATGCGAGACCACGCCGTTCACAACATCGATGCACTGAAGGACAGAGGAGCCGAGACCGTCCTCTTCGCCTGTGCAGGATGTCTCCGAGCTGCCACCATCGATTGGCCTCGGTGGTACGAGGGTTACATCCCCTACAAGACGATGCCACTCTCCGTCTACCTGAGGGAGAAGGTAAGAAGCGGCGAGGTCGAGTGGAAGAGGCCCCTAGACTTCAAGGTAACCTACCACGACCCCTGCCACAACGGAAGACACCTTATGCACGTCAAGGGAAGAGACTGGTCCTTCGAGGCCCCCAGGGACATACTGAAGTCCATCCCCGGTGTCAAGTTCGAGGACATGGCCAGGTCCAGAGAGTTCCAGAGGTGCTGCGGCGCTGGAGGCGGCGTCAAGGCAGGAATTCCAGACCTAGCCCTCGACTGCGCCAAGGCGAGGCTGGGCGACGCTAAATTGATAGCAGCAGACATAATCGCGAGTACCTGTCCCTTCTGCAGGCGCAACATCATGGACGGGAGGGGTGCCTTGCCCGAAAAATCCGATGTCAAAATCGTAGACGTCGTGGAGATGATGGCTGCAGCCATGGGCCTGGACACGACCATCCCCGACAACCCCTACATGCAGTTCCAGGAACAGGACGTAATCGTCTGCGAGGAAGTCTGCAAGGTCGAAACTCACGAGAGGGAAGCCGAGGGCGAAGATATCGTCGGAGAGGCACACTGAACGGGTAGAACTGGCAAAAAGGTTCGAGGTTCATAGAACCTCGAACCTCAGCGTCTCTTTTTCTTTAAGTTCTTTTTCCTCTGGCTTTTGCAGGCCTTTTCCGGTTTCACATCACGGACCTAGCGTAGATCGTATCCCTGGTGTAGCTGATGACCTGGACCTCTCTTTTCTTCGGCGCTTCCTCGACCGCTAGCGCCATCGTCTCCTCCTCGAAGTCGGAGATACCTCCAGAGACGGTGGGAACGAAGGTGAAGGGCTCGGCAAGAGCTGGCTTGTAAAGGGAGGTGTTCGGGCTCGTCAACGAGGCACTGAACCTGCCCATCCAGCCGGACCCTGTCTCGTCCGAGCAGACGAAGGTTCCCAAAAGGTCGCCCGAATCGTTGGACACGCCGATCATCCTGGCGACCGTCAGGGGATGCTGTACCAGCAGGATCTCCATATCGAGGCCGCCCTCTTCAAATTGACCCGTCACCATCCCGTTCCAGGGATTGGGGATATCGCCGGTGCAGGCTCCCGATAAGGCCGATCCCGCCTGGAAGAGGGCTACAGTGTACTCTTCCAAGGGAAGGGGGTCGCCGGAGATCTGATCTTGCTCGCATCGGAATGTCCAAAGGCCTGTCAGGTCGGCCTCGGCTTCGACTAGGCCGGTGCTGGAGATCAATATCAAAGATGTCAGGGCTGCATGGATCAAGAGGGTATTTTTGATCATTCGTCTCGTCATATTGGGCTCGGATTTATTAAAAACTATCCTGGGCGACGAAAAGGGTAAATCGAGAAGGGTGAAACTGGATGGCGAGGTTCCCATGACCACGATAAGGGATCCGGTCCACGGATACATCGAGCTCGACGAGATGGCCCGGGATCTTGCCGACACCCAAGAGATGCAGAGGCTGAGGTGGATAAAGCAGCTGGGGCTTGCCAACCTCGTCTACCCCGGAGCCAACCACACACGGTTTGAGCACAGCCTGGGTGCATACCACCTCTCCGGCCTTCTGGCCCACCATCTCGAGCTGGATGGAGACGATATGGCGGAGATCCAGGCCGCAGCCCTCCTCCACGACGTCGGCCACGGCCCCTTCTCCCACGTCACCGAGAAGGTACTCTCGGCCTATCTTCGAGAGGAGCACGAGAACGTCTCCGACCGGCTCAAGAGAGGCGAGCTGGGAGACGTGTTGGCCGATCGCGGGCTCAAACCCCACCGGATTCAAAGGCTGATCAGGGGAGAGACCCCCCTGGGCCAGATGGTGAGCGGAGAGGTCGACGTCGACAGAATGGACTACCTGACCCGGGACGCCCACTACACCGGTGTCGCCTACGGCGTCGTAGACTACCAGAGGCTGATGGAGACGATGGTCATAAAGGACGGTCAGCTCGCCCTCGAGGAAGGAGGAATCCACGCCGCCGAGTCCCTTCTCGTGTCGAGGCTCCTCATGTATCCGACGGTCTACTTCCACCACGTATCGAGGATCGCCCAGAAGATGCTGGGGATCGGGGTCCGGGTGATGATCGAGGAGGGGTCCGATCCCCGAAAGATCAGGGATATGGACGACCTAGAGCTGACGGCTGCCATGATCTCTAAAGGCGGCTACCCCGGAGAGATCATCGGCCGGATCAGGTCGAGACACCTTTTCAAGCGTGCGGTCTACGTCGGCCTGGACCGTCTTGAGTCGTCGACGATCATCGACCGGGGACGCGAAGATAGAATCGCCGAGGAGATCGCTGAATTGGCCGGAATCGATCCACTGTACGTTCTGGTCGACAAGCCTGGCCTGCCCAGGATCGCAGAGGGGAACGTGGCCATAATATTGCAGGACGGCGAGAAAAAGCCCCTCCGAGAGGTCTCACCCCTCGTCACCATCATGGAAAGCGCCCACCTTGCGGCCTGGAGGCTTGGGGTCTACACCACCGAGGAGAACCGAGAACGTGCGAAGAAGGCCGCCATGAGGCATCTCAACATCAGGCGTAACCCCATCCAGCACACTTTTGAGGACCTCTGACTTGCTAGGAGGCTTTTTGATCATCATGGGTCACGGATAACCTTTAAGTCGATCCAGGGCTGAGGGTGAAGGGATGGTCGCCGTTGACAACACGCTGATAGTCAAAACGGTTCAGTCTATGAACCAGCACCTTCCCGGAAGGAGGAAGAAACTCACCGAGCTTCTCGGAGAGGAGAAGCCCGGGGTCAGGGGCAAGGACAACACCTTTTACATCATGGACAAAAAAGAGCTTGCCCTCATATCCGAATCCGTCCCCCGGTATCTCTGGGACCGGCTCAGGCTTCCGATTCTGATAGAGATGGCACCCCAGTACGGGAGCGGCTCGGCCCGGGTCCAGGGGGAGGCCGATTGCGAGCTGGTTAGAAAGCTTCTCAAGATCGACCGGGGAGACCGGAAGATGGTGATCATCTACATGCCGGAGATAAGAGAGCTGAGACGGAACCTCCCCACCACCAGCCAGTACGCCTTCGTCACGTCCCTCCGATGACATTGCTGTGATTTTTATAGGATGCCGACATATTATAGGCTTTGAGGTGTTTAGATCATGGCAGATAAAACTCTGACAGAGGCGGTCAGGCTCTTCGAGCAGAAGATGGCTCAGGGTCAGTATAAAGAGGCTGCGAAGATTAAGGAGGACTATTCCCTTCCTCTCGATATGCTCCAGGACGCTGTTACAAAAGAGTACATGAGGATCGTAGGTCTCGGCGAGTACTCTCTGGCGGCAGAACTTGGAAAGCAGTACGGGCTTCCAGAAAAGCTAGTCAGGGACGCGGCCGCCAGGTCGTTTCAAAGGAAGGTCGACGGCGAGCAGTACAAGGCCGCGGCAGAGTACGCAAAGGAGTTCGGTCTTCCCCAGGAGTCGATCAGGGCGGCTGCGGTCCAGGCCTTCAAGAAGAGCATGGACTTCGGCCTCGCCAAGAACGCCGCAGAGATCGCGGTCCAGTTCAACCTGCCCGATGAGATGAAGATCGAGGCTGCAGAGAAGGTTTATTCGATGCACATGGATTCCGGCCTCTACAACAAGGCCCTGAAGATAGCCCAAAAGTACGAGCTATCCGAGGAGCTCATCCGGGAGGCGGAGACGAAGGCGAAAGGTCGCAGGTGATCCATGGGCAAAGTCCTTCTCACCGTAGGCGGGTCCGACTCCTCCGGGGGCGCAGGAATCCAGGCCGACATCAAGACCTTCGCCGGTCTAGGCTTTCACGGAACCTCCGCCATAACCGCTGGGACCGCCCAGAACACCCTCGGCGTGAGAGAGGTTTATCCTCTCGCACCCGAGGCCGTCGCGGCCCAGATGGTGGCGCTTTTTGAGGACTTCGAGATCTCCGCCGCAAAGACGGGAATGCTCCATTCGGGTGAGATCGTCTCAAAGGTTGCTGGATTTTTCGAGATTGAAAAAATAACCCTGGTGGTGGACCCGGTGATCGAGGCCGAGGCCGGGGGCTGGCTCCTCGAATCCCCGGCACTCGACCGGCTCTGCAAAAGGCTGATCCCCTTCGCCAGGGTCGTCACCCCCAACATCTTCGAGGCTGAGGCGATCACCGGGATCAAGGTATCCGACGAGCGGAGTGCTGTCGAGGCGGGCGAGGCGATCCTCGATCTCGGGGCTGAGGCTGCCATCGTTACCGGCGGCCATCTCGAAGGCACCGACGTATTGGTGACAAAGATGGGGCATCATCTCATCTGTGGCGAGAAGTTGGCTGGCGGAAACCACGGGGTCGGTTGCACCTACTCCGCGGCCTTGACGGCCTATTTGGCCCGGGGCATGAACCTGGAGAGTGCGGCCAAGGCCGCAAAGAAGTTCGCGGCATTCTCGGTCAATAAGAGCATCGGTGTCGGCAGGGGCGCATCGCCGGTGAACCCCCTGGGCGAAATCCTGGGGAGGGCCGAGAGGTTCGATGTCCTGACAGAGGTTCAAAAGGGGGTCGACCTCCTCGTGGAGGAGCCCGCCTTTCGCCATCTGATACCGGAAGTGGGATCTAACCTCGGAATGGCGATTTCTGGCGCCTCGAGCCCCGAAGACGTCGCCGCCGTCGAGGGGAGGATGGTGAGGGTGGGGTCCAGGGTCAAAGCATGCGGTTCTGTCCGGTTCGGGGCGAGCAGCCATGTCGCCAGGATACTTCTTGCAGCCATGAGCTTCGATCCCAAGGTGAGGGCCGGGATGAACATCAGGTTCGGCGACGACGTCCTGGATGCGATCCGGGAACTGGGCCTTTCAACGTCTCATTTCAGCAGAGTGGACGAGCCATCGGGCTCGAGGACGATGAGTTGGGGCACCCAAGAGGCGATAAAGCGTTTTAGGTCGAGGGCCGAATTTGATGCTGATGCGTCCGAGCTTCCGGGTTCTGTGCCTCAGGTCATCTGGGATCGGGGTGGACCTGGAAAGGAGCCGATGATCAGGCTTCTGGGCTTTTCGGCTCGCGAGGTCGCGAATTCAGCGGTCCAGATAGCCAGGAGTCTTTCGGTCAGACGGGAACCTATAAATTGAAGTTTGATGCTTTAACATTGCGGTTCTTTATTTGGAGTGTCCGATATGGGAAGTGTAAAGCCTAACTACATCAAGAATTTTGCAGATGACCTGATGAAGACCCACCAGGGAGTCTTCAACAACGATTTCGAGCATAACAAGGATATGGTGACGGAGTATACCGACATCAAGTACAAGACCATCCGCAACCGAATCGCGGGTTACATCACTCGCAAAGCCCAGGTCAGAGGAGAGTAAGGTGGATGTTTGAAGGTGTGCTGCCGGCCATCATCACGCCCTTCAAAGAGGACGGAGAGCTGGACGAGGAGGGCTTTAGGGGAAATATCGAGTTTTTTTGCGAGGCTGGCGTCTCTGGCATCGTTCCCTGCGGCACCACGGGCGAGTCTGCCACTCTGACCTTTGAGGAGCACAAAAAGGTCGTAGAGGTCGCAGTCGACTCTTCGAAGGTATTGGTGGTGGCCGGCACCGGATCCAACAACACCCGCGAGGCTGTGGAGCTGACCAAGCACGCCGAGGACGCGGGCGCCGACGCTGTCTTGTTGATCACCCCCTACTACAACAAGCCCAACGACCGGGGCATGATGGCCCATTTCAGGACGGTGGCCGATAGCTGTGACCTTCCCCTGATCCTCTACAACGTTCCCTCCAGGACCGGCATCAACCTCAAGCCCGAGCTGGTGGCGGAGCTGGCCAAGATCGAGAACGTCGTCGGTATCAAGGAGGCGAGCGGGAGCCTCTCTCAGGTTTCAAGCATCATCGAGATGACGCAGGACGAAGATTTCGTGCTCCTCTCGGGCGATGACAACCTCACCATCCCGATAATGGCTCTGGGGGGCAAGGGCGTCATATCGGTGGTGGCAGACGTGGCTCCAAGAAAGATGGTGGCTATGGTGGATGCGATGCTGAAAGGCGACCTCGATAGCGCGAGAAGGATGCATTACGAGCTTGCTCCCCTCTCAAGAGACCTGTTCCTGGAGACAAACCCCATCCCCGTCAAAACGGCCACCGGGATGATAGGGCTCGCCGCAGGTCCCCTGAGGCTGCCTCTAGCACCCATGTCCGAGAAGAACGAGAAGAAGCTGAAAGAAGTCGTCGACCTTCTGGGCGAGTTCAGATGACCGTCAAGATAGCCGTAGCGGGTTCTAAGGGGCGGATGGGCCAGCTGATCATAGAAGAGATCCGCAGGTTCGAGGATCTGGAGCTGGTGGCGGGCTTCGACCTTTTGGGCGTGGGCGCCCCCCTTGGTGGGGGTGTCACCGTCTCCGACGCGTCGGACATGGCCGACGTATTGCGAAAGTCGAGGGCCCAGGTCCTGATCGACTTCACGACGCCTGTTGCAACGGTCGAGAACGTCGGGGTGGCGGCGGACCTCGGCGTGAACCTGGTGGTCGGTACCACCGGCTTCTCCGAGGATCAGAAGAAAGAGATGGCTCGCGTCATCGAGGGCCGGGTGGCTGCCGTCATCTCGCCCAACTTCAGCATCGGAGTCAACCTCTTCTGGAAGCTGATCGAGGTGGCGGCTAGGTCGCTTGCGGGCTACGACATCGAGGTGATCGAGGCCCACCACAGAAACAAGATGGACGCTCCCAGCGGGACGGCGGCTGAGGCCGTGAGGGTTCTGGCGAGGGCGACCGGCAGGGACGAAATCGTCTACGGAAGGGAAGGCCAGGGCCTTCGGGGAGACGAGATAGGAGTTCACGCCGTCAGGGCTGGAGACATCGTCGGCGACCACACAGTTCTTTTCGCGGGACCCGGCGAGAGGCTGGAGATAAAGCATCAGGCTCACAGCAGACAGGCTTTCGCCAGCGGCGCGGTCAGGGCCGCCAGATGGGTGACGAGCGTTCCCAGCGGCGTATACTCCATGGACGATGTCCTGGGCAAGAAATAAAAACGGCGCCGTGTGGAACGCGATCTTTAAAAAGATGTACCGGTTGGACAAAGAGAAGAAACGCCTCATTTTTGAGGGCCAAAAGCTCGAACCTCGATCGGTGGAAGGGAACTTGGTGGGGTTCTGCTGCCTGTGCGAGGGCGAGCTTTGGTCTCTCGCCTACTATCAGGTCGCCGAAGGCTGGATGGTGGCGGCCCGCTGCCAAAAGTGCGATAAGATGGCGATCATTCGATTCGACAAATCCTGGTCTTGGGAAGGGGACTATGATCTCGAGGCGGCGGAGCCTGCACCGTCCACGGGAGATGCCTCCAAAACTTCGAGTATCTTCGACCTGCCCAGAGAAGAGCTCGAGACGGTCTTCACCCCTGCAGAGCTGAGGGACATGGAGCGGTGCAAGAGGGGCGAGCCCTACACCCGCCAGAACCTCTATCGGGCCAGGGCCAAGTACGAAAAGTTCGAGAGGCTCTTCGGGGTGAAGCTCGATATCTAGCACTGGTAGAAAGACATCCCTTCTGTGTAGTGGCGCCGAAAGAGAAAAAAACGTCCGAGAGGGCGCAGCAGAGATGGTGGCAGAAGAGGTTCGGCGACGGCCCCCCTCTCTGGCGGGACGAAAAAGAAAACGGTGAGCTGAGATTCCATCCACCGTCGTCGAACCTCTCCGCTCAGCCTCTTCGATTTAACTTGCTCTCGATCTCGACATCTCGACCAATTCCAGCGTCGAGACGAAGCTCGCGCCCTTCGAGTTGGCGTAATCTACGAAGTTCCTGTATGCCTCCATGTACTCCTCGTCCTGACCGGTGATGACGTTGGTGAAGATAACCACCGTGGGGTCTCCCCTCTCGACGCCCTCGTCGAACTCGCTCACCAGAAGATCCTGTCACTCGGACCCGCTCAGACCGAGGACCTCTTTTGCGAAGCGGTCTGATAAGGGCGCAAGCTCCCCAGACATAACATGAGTGCTGATAGGGACCGCTGAGAAGTTATGACCCTCCACCTGATATGGCCACGTGTCGTTCTCGTGGCCTGGCTCATATATTAGGCCCGCCTGGTATCCTGCGTCGTATTCGATTCCGATCCTGTCCAGAATTCCGTAGGTTGTCGCGCTCTGGCTGAAGGATTGGGGCAAAAATCCCTTGACCTCTATGATCCTTCCTTCGCAGATGTAGGCCGACTCGACGAGCCTTTTTGCTTCTCTAATCGAGGGGTACTGCTCTCCGTAGGGCATCGTCCCAAGCGTCTCCCCAGTGGTCATGCCGTACATGGCCAGCTCATGGTTCGGCTTCGATCCGATCCGGGTCACGTAGAGCTTGTACATGACCTTCCCCGCAAACTCTGATACGTAGTCCCCCGTAACGTAGACCGTGACGTTCAGCCCCAGGGGATCGATCTCGTTCAGCATCTCGACGATGGAGTTACCTTCCAGGTCCCACTTCCCATCATCCGTCATCTCGGTGGAGCCCGGATATAGATCGGCTCCCATCATCACGTTCACCGTCGCCGTGTTGTCCGCGTCTGCCGCTCCGGCCAGAAAAATCAGTGCCGAGCAGACGATGCATACGTATAATATCTGCCTTTTCGGGATCATATTGCAAGTCCCCTTCCAGAACATGGAGTCCATCTTACTTCAGAATCCTATATACGAACTTTATCTCCGGTAATCTTAATAATTCTTATGCATGTCTGACCTGACCTATTTTAAATCGCGACGTTATGAGATCTGATCTGACAGACTCCATGATATTATATTCAAACAATTCTTGACGGGGACCTTCTCATTGAACTTGCGATTCCAAGAAATACATATGCTGAGCTTTAAAACGGTGAAATCGTCATATACTATTAAAGCTAAGTATTTATCTATATTATATGTCGGCCACGTCTGCAGATGTTTGGGCGGAAGGACGCTTCTCGGCAGGTTTGGTCGTGGAGGTCGAGTCGTCCTTCGCAGATAGACGGATTCCCAGAAGGGCGAGATCGCTATCGGAAATGGGGCAAAGATGGCGCGCATCTAGCATTTTGCTGCTCTGAAGGGCCAAATTTACGCGTGTCATCTCGTGGTTTCGACTCTAAGGTCACAAGGGGTTTGATATACAAATGTCAGAATGTAGGGTTGGATTTGCATTGGTTCTATCGCTGACGTTGGCAGCTCTGGTCTCTGGTGCCCACGCCGTCGTAGCTGTCGAGTGCGTTGCCGTGGAACCAGGACAGGTCGTCACGTATCAGGGACCCGAGCCTGTCAAGCTGGAATACGTTGCGCAAGCAGTCTACTACTACGATTGGTCTGCGGAGGTGGACGGAGCCACGATAGCTTCTGGGTCTGACAGAGTTTTCAACTTCACCACACCTGATGTTACCCCAGAAGAGGGCATGAAGACGGTCACCGTCACGTTGTTGGTGACGGATGGATACGGTTGTATCGCCCAGACGACGGAGTGTCTCAGCGTATACGCGATCCCCACTTGCGGAATCGGAGGACCCGATTCGGTTTGTGAGGAGAGCCCGGTAAAGGAGTTCTATTACACCGGCGAAGATACCACCACTGCCAGTTTCAAATTCGCATGGACTGTTGATAATAAAAAGGTGGGAGACGGCGAGTCAATCGATATCGACTGGACGTCCTTCAAGTTCGGTGATCACGTCCTGACCCTGGTGGTGGATAAGACCTATGAGGGCAAAAAGACCGTCACATCCACCTGTGAGAAAGCTGTGAAATACGTACCGTCGCCCGATTCGTCCATAGTTCTGGCAGGGGTGGTTTGAGGGCGTATCAAAAAAAAGCACACTGTGGGGTAAGGGCATGGTTCGGGATCTCTACAGGTTCCTCGAACGTGATGCCGGGATAATCCACCGGCATCCTCTTATTTGTTATCGCCCTCATATGTGCGGGACCCGTTTTTGTGAGGGCCTATGCAGACCTATACCAACAAGCTCGGCGATGCAAAAGGGTGCCTTTCTTCATTCCCCGGCATACTCCTCGATCCCAAAATCGCGTTTATAGTGCTATCCTTTTCATTATTCGTTTATGCGTTCGCCCTGCCTGCCACCGGATCTTCGGTAAAACTGGAGCTGGAGGGCTACACCCTCGACCCCCATGAGGGGTGGACCAAGGGAGCTATTAAGGGCTGGTCTGAGGGAGACTGCATACCCTTCCGCTATTCGGTGGAGAATAAGGGATCCCGCGCAGAGACCCTCGAATTGCGGCTGGTCTTCGATAACAAAATGGATGAGATTACGGGAATCGAGGACTTTGAGTCGTTCCAGATGCCTGCAGGATCGGCAAACGGGCCTTATTTCGATGGCAACGAGGGGTATTACCGCTGGGTCGTGACTGTGCCGGGGGACACTACTTACGTCCTTGAGTGGTGTGCGCGGCTGAGCGATGAGGCGGGACTGTGGCCGGGGGCGAGCCTCCACGTCAGCGCCGTGGATGGCGGGTCCAGAGACGTTCCCATAATGACGAAGGATCTGTCGGTTCCTGATCTCGCCGTCAGAACGGTTGCCGTCACCGGATGCGGCGAGATAATTTACACGATTCATTATTCAAATGTTGGGTCTGCAGATCAAAGGAACGTCAAGTTGGTCGACGATTACGACGAGATGCTGGTCGTCGTGACCGATGACGGCGGGGGCGCAGACGAAGGGAACGCCATCACCTGGGATCTCGGAATCATTCCTGCAGGAAGCGGAGGAAATGTGAGCTACACCGTCGCCCTGAAGGATGGGGTGGTGGAAGGGGCCGATATCTCATCGAGCGGTTTTATCACCGGGGATTTAAGCGAGAAGATCATCGAGAATAATCGTTACCTTATCGAGGTCGGTGCGAAAGTCGGCCCCAAAGCCGACGCTGGCCCTGACAGAAGCATAGTTCTTGGCGACTCCGTGACGATCGGGGGCAGTCCGACCACAATAAGCGGAAGCGGTGGGTACACGTATCACTGGGGTCCTGCAGGTGGGCTCGATGATCCTGCAAAACCAAACCCCGTGGCATCGCCTTCCAGCACCACAAATTACACCTTGACGGTGATCGACGAGAACGGGTGCGCGGACAGCGATGAGGTCAGAGTAATCGTCATGGAACCTGTTTTCTGCGGTATATCCGGTCCGGAATCGGTCTGTTACGACCAGCCGCTTGCCGCCTTCTACTACGTGGGAGAGGATCTCCTGGCGTCTTTAGCCAGCTTCAACTTCACCTGGAAGGTCGACGGCCATGTTGTCGGGTCCGGTGAGGATGTGAGGATCGACTGGAGCGGGTTCGAGTTCGGCCGCCACTACCTCTATCTCGATATAGTCAAAGAGTATCCTGATGGGACGATAGCGACCGGTGGCTGTGGGCTTGAGGTGCTCTACGTCGAATCGCCGACTGCATCGATGATAATGTTGTAATAAATGGGATCGGATTGCATGGGTTCTGAGTCGAGTCTCTCATCGAAATTGGGGTGCTGGAGGATTAGGGCGTCGGCCCTCGTAACGCTCTTAATTTTCGTCATCTTCGTAGCAACGACAGCCGCAGAGCTGGAAGGTCGGCAAATCTTTTCCGGCGAAATCTGCACCTTTGAGCCCGAAAGCCCGTGCCCAAACTGCACCTTTCGGTGGGATGCATCAGACGGCAGCCCCCTCTGGTCTGACTCAGCCGTCTTCAAATGGACCGCTCCAGACGTCTTCCAATCGAAGATGGTCGTCATCAATCTGACCGTGACGAACGAGGGCGGCTGTACCGGGCGGGATGAGATGGAAGTCACGATTTATCCTGTCCAACAGGTGGTCACCGGCCCCGATAGCATCTGCGATGGGACCACCGCTCTATTTTCGGCCAATACCGAATTTGACAGCTATAAATGGGAGGTTTTTGACGCTCAGGGGGCCTACGTCGGAGGTTTCAACGATACTGGAACATCATCCGTATCCTGGAGCCCACCAGGCCCCGGCGAGTACCATATCACACTGAACGGGGGAGGGCGCGACGGACCTGACCGGTATCAAAAACGGGTGACTGTCCTGGAGGCTCCAAAATGCGCCATCATCGCCGAAGACGTCGTTTGCCCAGGAACCACCATCACAATGGAGACAGCAGAAGACCCCGATTACCGGTACTGGTGGGAAGCCTCTGGCGGCACGTTAAGCTCTCAGAACTCGTCAACTGTGGATTGGACCGCCCCCGAAGAGCCGGGGGAATATACCATCGATCTGATGGTCTCGTCTGCCATCTTTGACTGCAACTGCGTCTCGTCCAAGGTCGTCACGGTCCTGGCTTGCCAGCCTGAGATCAGCGTGTTGAAAGATTGCGTCTACGAGGCGCCCGTCCGGGTCGGTGACTTTGTGACCTACACTTACGAGGTCGAGAACGTCGGCGACCTCCCCCTGAGGGACGTGAACTTGACAGACGTTCACGATTGGGGCCCGAGCTGCGATCCTACCCGCGTGAGCGGCGATTCTGGTGAAGACGGCGTCCTAGACCCCGGAGAATCGTGGTTTTACGAGTGCAGATACCAGATGCCCAACCCATCCGACTACGATCAACTTCTGACCATAATGTCCGATGGCCAACGGTCTGGTGCCGACATGGCTCTGATCCAGAGGCTCTCGAGGATGACCCTCCGGCTGGAGATCAAGCTGAACAGCATGGTCGAGATGAGAGGCCGTTTCAACTTCAGCAGGGCTCAGATGGTCGAAGACGAGATCGTCCTTTACGGGAACAACCTAACCCTCCGAAACTACACCGACTCTGTCACAAAGGAGACGTTGAGCCTCGCCATCGACGAAGCCGGAGTTCTCAGAAGGTCCGAATATTATAGCCCAATTCAAGATGCGGTTTTGACGAGCGAGTATGGTCCCTCTGGCAAATTGACATCGGACTTTTACCTTTCGATGAGGACGAACGAGGGTCTCAGAATTGAATACAATACACCGACGGCGGGATACAAGACCTACACAGCCACCGATTACGCGACCGGAGATACCCTGATCACTGTGATGAACGCCATGGGGGTCGTAATCAGCAGGGAATACAGAAAAACTCCCGGCTACATCCCCTACAAGAAGCGGGTCTGGGTTCACAACACCGTCACCGTCACCGCAATCGGCCCCCGCGGCGAAAACGTCACCGACTGGGACGTCTTCTCCCTGGAGATCGAAGTTCCCCAGCCCAATTTGAAGATCACGAAACGGGCCGATCCCGACCCGGTCGAGGCCGGAGGAGTTCTGAAGTACACGATCGATTACACAAACTTTGGAGACGCCGACTCCACCGGCGTTGTAATCGAAGAGACCTACGATGATAACGTGACCTTTGTCTCTTCAAGCCCAGCTCCCGACCCCGGAACCAATAACAAATGGACCATCGGCGATCTTGCAAGAGACGTCTCGGGGTCTATCGATATCGTCGTCCAGGTGAACTCAACCCTTGAGAGCGGCCACATCCTGTTAAATCGGGTCAATATCACCTCCGCCGAGAACGCCACCGACGAGGCGGTGATCGAGACCGCTGTCGTCGCTCCGGTACTGGTGGTCGAAAAGGTCGCCGATCCCGACCCTGTCGATGCCGGGCGATTTCTGAACTACACCATCACGTACGGGAACGAGGGCGACGGCGTCGCCCACGGTGTGGTGATAAAGGAGATTTACGATGAGATGGTGGAGTTTATATCTTCAGATCCTCTGCCTGATTCGGAGACGAACGACATCTGGTCTGTCGGGAACCTCTCGGCAAATGAAGGCGGGACCATCCGGATAAGAGCCAAGGTCCAAAACTACGTCGAAGCCGGGACGATTCTGAACAATACGGTGAAGATCACCTGTGACGAGAATCGAACCTCCAACGTCTCCATCAACACCATCGTCAAAGGTCCTCGTCTCAAGATCACGAAGACGGCTCCGAGCCTGACAAGCCCTGGAAGCTTCTTCAACTACACCATAACCTTCTGGAACGAGGGTACGGGAAACGCCACTAACGTGACCGTGACCGACATCCTGGACGAGAACATCATTTATGATAATGACACCTCACCATCCGACCCCCCTCCAAACTGGAAGAACGGCAGCGAGATACGGTGGTACTTCGGAAACCTGACTCCTGGACAGGAGGAGACCATCAAGATAAAAGTGAAGGTTAAGGAAGATGACGAGATCTCGTCCAACGTGATCCGCAACCGCTACAAGATCGACTCCGACCAAACAAAGGGCGACTTCGCCTCAGTTGAGACCATGATCGTCTCATCTCTCTGGATCAACAAGACCGCTGAAGAATCCGAATACTCGGCGGGAGACGAGGTCGTCTACACCATACTTTACGGGAACGCCATGAACTGTACCGCCGGGGGGCCGAACTGCACTGCAGAAGATGTAGTCGTGGTGGACAGGCTCCCAGAGCTGGCAGAATATCTATGGGCTAGCCCGCGACCCAGCCGCGCCAGCGGGAAGGTCCTGGTCTGGGAGGTCGGAAATCTCTCCTCCAATGAGAACGGGTCGATCACCCTCGTGGTCAAAATACCCGAGAGGCCGGACGTTCGTTTCGATGAGAGCTCTTCGGTCAGCGGCGAAGGGTTTGTATCCATCAGAGAGCGGCTCTCCACCGACCGCAGGCCCTACGATCTGACAAACCGCGCCAACATAACGGGAATTTACAGAAGGGTGAACGTCTCATCATATGACCAGGATGACATAATTATCAGCCAGGATTCATCGGAGGCGACGATAAACGTGGTCGAAGCCCCGGGAACTGAGATATGGGCCGTCGAGCACGGTTCAGGCTACTACGAGGAGGATAGGATCGCCAGGCTGAACTCCACCAACAAGAGCATATCTCTCGACAAGGAGATTTTCGCCAAGCGGAGGGCCACCACCTTTTCGCTGCCGATGGACCGCCAGCTCGACTACAACTCCTCATGGACCGACAGAACCTGCGCCAAAAATCGTGTTCGGTCGGAGTCGGTCGCTGAAGATTACCGATACGCGGAATACATCGACAAGAGAAGCTCGTTTCTTTTGGACGAGAACCAGACCGTCTACGGGTCCGACGCTGAGTTCCTCGGAGGGATGGGCCACGTCGGCTACCTCAAACTCGATCCCGAGACCGGCGACGCGCTGATGATCCTCGACGAAGATTATCACGGCAGCTTCAGGGTGGAGGAGTCCATCGATTCGTACGGGAAGGGCGTTTCGTACGAGAAGACGGCGATTGGGGAGGGGTTCGTCTCCGCGGATCACAGGGTTGACGATTCCCAGAGGTCTTTTGAGCACGGGTCCGGCCACTATGAGTCGGATGAGCTGATGGCCACCGGCACCATCTACAAGGATTCAAGGATGGTCTACGTGCCGAACACCCAGACCGCGGGAAGCCTCGTGCTGAACCGCTCGTCCAGGTGGCACGAGGGTATGTCCACCAGGGGCGATGAGTATATCATAAGCGAGAGGACGAGTTCTGCGAATTATATCGACAAGGAGACGGTCGTGGACTCCTCGTCCCTCTCGATTTTCGGCGAGTTCGAGGGAAGGCAGGACGTCAAAGCCGCCGTCCAGGCAGGGCCTCACGAAGAGGAGATGGTGGTGATCGATCAAACATTCCTGGGAAGCTACAAGGTCGCCACATCCATCGGGATCCACAAAGCTCCCAAGTACCTGGAGCCTCACGTCAACGTGACGAAAGACCAGATCGCAAGCGGCGAGGATGCGGTCCTATTCAGGATAAACGTCACCAACGACGGGAACAAGCCCCTGGGGCCGATCGTGGTGGTCGACCTTCTACCGCCAGGCCTTGTCTTCATCAACTCGAGCCTGAGGCCCGAGATCGAGGGAGGCCTTCTCACCTGGACGATCCTATCCCTGCCGATAGGCGGCAAATTGACGATAGATCTCTGGACGGGGCTGAAGGGTTCTGCTCAAATTAACGTCGTCGCCGTCACCGCTGATTACGATGGGGGGGTGGTCAGAGCCGAGAATTCCTGCGTTGCAATTCCTTCTGGGCTTTATCTCGGGCCCGAGGTTCAGTTCGTTTCTGAGAACGAGACGGAGACGGAAGATAACGCCACCTTGAAAGGGGAACTTTGGTCCCCGCCCGACTGGAACCTGACCTCTGACAGCGTGGTGTGCTGTGTCGGCGTATCCGAGGACGGTGCGTGCGACCAGTATCTCTCCGATTCGCTCTGACCTGTAACAACATATTTAAATTAATCAGGATTAAGTATAGATGGAAGAGGTGATCTGGATGCTCAGATTTCTAAGTTGGATGATGTTGATCCTGATCCTGGCGAATACGGCGGTCGGGACCATCTTCGTCGACGATGAAGGTGCAGGAAATTTCACAACAATCCAGGAGGCCATAAACGCCTCAGAGATCGGTGAAGTGATAGTCGTTCTCAACGGGACGTACCCCGAGAACATCGTGGTGGACAGGCAGATAGTCTTGAAGGGTGAAGACGATCCCGTGATCAACGGTTCTGGTCGTCCAATCCCTCTGATCAGGATCGCTGCGGATGGCGTCGTCCTTGATGGCTTTACGGTCTCCGGCTGCATCGACGAAGATCTCGACTCTGGCGCGGTTCTCGTCCTGGCAAGCGGGTGCAAGATTCTGAACAACACCATAAGCCGCTCGTCTGGTTTCGGCTTGCATCTGCTCGACTCCGAAAATAACCTGATATCCGGAAATATAGTGCACGACAACGGATTCTGCGGCATCTACCTTTTCAGGTCCAACTTCAGCCAGTTGCTCGGAAACCAGGCGTTCGGAAATCGAAAGTGCGGCATAACGCTCCAGGACTGCGAGTATGATGCCTTGGCGGCAAATCGAATTCACGAGAACGGCGAGGTGGGGATCAACATGGTCAATTCCACGACCAGCGAGATCAGCATCAATGAGATTCACCTCAACGAGGAGGACGGGATATTCCTGACAAACTCCGTGAATAACGCTTTGATGGATAACGAGATCCACGATAACAACCTCAACGGCATAAACCTGTATAAATCCAGCGCCAACTTCGTTATAGGCAACGACGTTCAGGGCTCAGGAGAAGAGGGGATCCTCATCGTCAAGGAAAGCGACGACAACTTGATAGCAAATAACCTGATCAGCGAGAATGGTATCAACGGAATCGGTGTATACGGGTCACGTTTCTGCTCGCTGATCAATAACCAGGTATCTCACAACGGAAATAATGGAGTTTCCCTTCGAGATAACAGCGCTGGAATTCTGCTCACTGACAACGAAGTTTACGATAACTTCAAGTACGGTTTCAATATCGAGGATAGCGATTCCAACTTCGTCAAGGCCAATCACGTGCATGAGAACTTGAACGGCATCGTAATGGCCCGCAGCGAAAATAACACCCTCGTCTTCAACGATATATGCCACAACTATTTTGGTATCAGCCTGGAGTTCGTAAATACTGTGGTCATATCCGAAAACGAGATCTACAACAACTCCAACGACGGAATCCAAATGAAGAGATGCGACGAGAGCAGGATCTGGCAGAACGATATATACGAAAACGGGAAGGACGGGGTTCACATATCTGATTCAGTACATTCTGTGATATTTGGGAATTTCATCCAGAAAAACAGCGATTACGGAGTCCAGGTGCTGGATAGGTCTACTCTGAACTTTATCATGTACAACACCGTGAGATACAACGTTGGCGGAGGGTTTTACTTCTACGAGGGTGAGATGAACCTGATCACCGGCAACATGATCGCCGACAACCAGCAGTTTAACGTCAGAGACAACATGGTGGGGAATAAGTGGCTTGGCAACTTCTACGGCGACTATGTGGGCGTAGACCAGAACGGCGACGATTTCGGTGACGAGCCTTACGTGATCCAGGGACGCAGAGGCGCGACATCCTTCGATACCAAGCCCTTCATCTCGATGGCTATGCTGGAAGAGGTACGTCCCACCCCTTCGAGGTTGAATATCTAGTGACAAAGGTCGAGCTGGTCATAAATCAGCGTACTCGAAATATCGAGCCGGATGGCCGGGAAGAAACGAACGCCTTTGATGCGGCCTTCAGCCGGAAAGGGGGCCGATGCGACCTGCCGAGGGATTTGCGTTCGCCGATGAGAGAGCGGCTCCAGGGTCGGGGAATTCTGGCCCTCTTCCGGCTGGAGCCCTGCCTTCAGGAGGATAGGATGCTGCAGACGGCCTTTCTTGCCGAAAGACCGCCTGCCGATCATCCCGCATATCCCCTCCACCAATGTTAAGACATATTTAATTATAGAGACTTACGTATGGTTGAGTTAAGATAGGTGATTCGGATGTTCAGATCTCCTGCTTCGATTATGCTGATTTTGATCATGGCGACCGCCACCTCCGGCTCGGCGGTTTTCGTCGACGATGACGGTACCGGAAACTTCACAAAAATCCAGGAGGCCATAAACGCTTCAGAGATTGGTGACGTTATCGTCGTCCGGAACGGGACATACCCCGAAAACGTCGTGGTGGACAGGTCGATTGTGTTGAGGGGAGAAGACAACCCCACCGTCAAGGGTAGCGGCCTTTCAGAGCCTCTCGTCACCATAAATTCGGAGAACGTCACCCTGGAGGGTTTCACCTTCGCCGGCGGCATAAACGATAGCTTCAATTCCGGAGCTGTTCTGGTGCTCGCTGATGGGTGCAAGCTTCTGAACAACACCGTATCAGGTTCGTCTGGGCAAGGCCTGTGTCTTCGAGACTCCGGGGATCACCTGGTATCCGGTAACTTGATCCACGACAACCGGTACGGAGGTGTCTGCTTACACGGTGTAAGTTACAGCCAGGTGGCGGAAAATCAGGTATTTCGCAACGGAAATTGGGGCATAACCCTTGAGGACTGCCTGTACAACAGCCTGACGGCAAACGAAGTTCGCGAAAATGGCGAGGTTGGGATCCACGTCATAAGTTCTATCGGCAACGAGATCACGGCAAACAGGATCAGCTCGAATGCAGAAGACGGGATTTACCTGTCGAACTCCGAAAGCAACGTCCTGATAGTAAACGAGATTCACGACAACGACCTCAACGGCGTCAACCTGCAAGGCTCCAGCGGCAACTTCGTTATAGACAACTCGATACGCGGCTCAGGCGAGGATGGAGTAATCGTCGTTGGACCTGGCAGCGAGAACATAATCTCCAAGAACATAGTCAGCGAGAGCGGGATCGACGGGATCGGGATGTACGGATCCAATTTCAGCACGATATCCGATAACGAGATAGTTCAAAACGGGTACAACGGGATCGCCCTGCGCGATGGCACTAGCAGGGTTGTTGTGTCATCTAACGAGATTTATGGGAACGTCAGATACGGCCTTGACCTTCAGGACGCAAGTTCCAACTTCGTCCAGGAGAACGATGTCTACGAAAACCTGAACGGAATCATAATGGCTCGCGGCGAGGATAACAATCTCATCTCCAACGAAATCCACCATAACCGTTTCGGCATGAATCTGGAGTTCGTATATACCGTCATCATCTCTGGAAACGGCATTCATAGCAACACCGACGACGGAATCCAGCTGAAAAGCTGCATTGGAAGTAGCATATATAATAATGAGATATACAAAAACGGGAAGGACGGCGTTCACGTGTTGAGGTCGCAGCATACCATAATGTCTGATAACAACGTCTTGAACAACAGCGACTACGGCGTCCAGGTGCTGGATCAGTCCGCTCAGATGCTTATTATGTACAACACCGTCCGGCACAACGGTGGCGGCGGGATTTACCTCTATGAAGGTGAGATGAACCTGATCACCGGCAACACCATCGCCGACAACCAGAACTTCAACGCCAGGGACAACAATGTAAACAAGTGGCTCGGCAACTTCTACGGCGACTATGCGGGAGAAGATCTGAACGGCGACCTGGTCGGAGACGAGCCTTATGTAATCCAGGGCAGCAGGGGCGCGACGTCTCTTGATAGCAGGCCCTTCATGGCGATGGAATGGCTGGAGGAGAGGGGCCCTTCCTAGTCGAGGGCCCGCCAGACATCTTTTCAGTTCATCTCCGATCAATGTTCCATCCTCCTCAGACTTTGAGGAGGAGAAGGCAAAGCGGAGCCGAGAGTTGTTTGCTCGTCCAGCTCGGAAACTGAGCGAGTCCTGCCTGCTACCTACTACCTACTAGATTCTATTTCCAGAGGTCTCGTCCCTTGTGGGAGACGACGGGGTCGATCTCCATCAGGTCCTGGGGGTAGGGCTCAAAGAAGGTCTGGCGAGCGAGGTAATCGTCCTCGAATCGGGCGATCCAGGACTTGAGGAGGGTGGTGTTGGGGCAGATGGTGATCTTGCCGTCCCTGTACCTCTGGATGTTCTCCAGGAACATCGTCTTCTCGGCAGCCGAGAGCCGATCTTTGAAGTACCCCAGGATGTGCATCAGGACGTTTATGTTGGAGGTGTACCTTGGGGCCCGGCACATCGCCCGCCGGAGGTGGGCCCCGTAATCCCCGACTACCTCATCGAAGGGCCGGTGGTCGTGGTTTGCGGCGATATTGCCGAGGGCCCTCTCTTCGTTCTGGTGGTAGGCCATAAGGAGCATCTTGTTCTCGGTCTGGAACCGCACCAGCTCCCCCATCGAGCCCGACCTCTCGACCTCCCTGAACCTTGCCAGGGTGAAGAGCTTCGCGAGAAAGTGCTCTTTTACCCGAGGGTTTCGAAGCCTTCCTTCGTCCTCCACGGCGAGGTCCGGGTGGCGGGCCAAGACGCTGGCCCCGAAAATGCCGGTGGCGCTTCTCGACAGGGCCGCCGACTTTCCGGCAGTGGGGTAGGCCTTAGTGTTCTTGATGCCGCAGGAGGGGGAGCTCGCCTTGAGGATGAAGCCGTCCACCTCGCCGAGGGTGTCGAGAAACTTTGCTGCAAAGCTCTGCATCACACTTGTGACGTCCCGGCCCGTGGCGGGCTGGATGAGCCTCGTCTCTCCCCCCTCGGCCGAAGAGACGAGCCTGAGCGAACTCCGAGGGACGCCGAGGCCGATCTCCACCTCGGGGCAGACCGGCATAAAATCGACGTAGGGAGCGAGGCTCTTTACGAAGTCGCTTGCAATCATCTGGCCGTTGTACCTGCAGCTATCGAACTCGATGCACTTGCTGATAACGACCTTCGGCTTCGGAAACTCTCTCAACGCCAAGGACCTCCGGCATATTATTCTGGCCCAGTGGTAGTTAAAACTGGCGCGAATTTCTGAGCATCAACTGTGCGCCTTCGGCGCCGGGCGGGCGGGCGGCGCGGGATCACTCCGGCCCCTTCTTCCCATCTGTGGAGAACTCGTCCAGCAGGGCCGAGAAGCGAGGATCGTCCCGTGGGGATTCGAGTTCATAAAATCGATCATCCCACCAATCCTCAAATACGCGAGCTGACATAAACCATTTTATAACATAATTTCTCACAATATTATTAATATATTCAAAATATTCATGAGTTATTTGTGAATTCGCGGGGTTCTCTTTTAATTTTGATTGGGCATCTTCGCGTTTAGCCTGAATTTCTGAAGACATATTTCTACACATTTCCGTTATCTCAGGATTTCTTATAGGATTTAATGGGAAGAAGATCTGTAATCCAATATTAGCAAGTTCATTGGTGCCGTGCCCTAAATTGTTAAAATATGAATTATAAAAAATAACTGGAGCATCGCTGAATATAAAATCGTATTGAGTTTTGTTAATTAAAATCAAGGGGCTGAGGTCGTTTAGTAATATGGGACCTTCAGCATACATATGAAACATATAGTTCAACTGACCTTCGTTCATCTCTATTTTAAGGTGGTCTAACAATGTTTTGTCAGAGTATATTTCGGAATATTTCTCATCCGTTTGCAATAAATACTCTAATGTATGCTTTGCTGAAAGATTCAATATTTCATCAAAATTGATCTTTTCTTTCTCAGTTCTATAATTCTGAAAAGCTAAAAACGCACATATAGTAAATGCATCTTCGATGGTCAACGATGATATATCGTGTGTACTAACTAATTTATTTATTACTTTGGAAGATTCTCCTTCGATAGAAGATAAACTAGTTTCAACTTCACCCCGTTTGGAGTAAAAATAATTTTTTGCACATAATTTACGATATGATCCGCTATATGCGTTTTTTGACTTTGGATTATATATTTCTATACTTCTTTTATTTGGTGAGAACAATTTAAAATAGAATCTTGGAATATAATGCTGTTTTTTCTGTTCAGCCATTGATTTTTATCTCCTGGAGAATCGTTTCAATTTGTTGTTCTAAATCCTCTACTGAACCAATATTATAAATTCGCAAATCCGCCGCCCGGATCGCTTCGCCCATCCCCCAGCCCAGCTCCCGGGCGTCACGACTCGCCACGGCCTTTGCGAGGTCGGACTCGTTGGCGTCGTCGGACCTGCCCCTGGACCTGATCCGCGCGAGCCGAACCTCGTCGGGGACGTGCACCTCGATGAGCTGAAAGCCGTTCGAGCTTTCCCTGAAGAGGTCCACCTCGGATTTGCTCCTGATCCCCTCGACGACGACCACGTCCGCCTCCGTCTCGCGGATCTTCGCGAGACACCGGGCGGCGATGGCGTCGGGGCCCTCTTTATTTCTGAGATCGTTTCCAACATTCCCGAGGTTTCTATCGGTGGGGGGAAGGCCCCGCCGCGCCGCCTCCTCCCGGATGACGTCGCCCATTACGACGACGGGTATGTCTAGTTTCCTTGCGACGTCTGCTGCCACCGACTTGCCGGAGCCGGGCATCCCCACAAAGCCCACGATCTTCAATCCTCGTCACTTCCTCTGCTCATCTTCGTCGTCATCCCCCGTCGTCTCCCCTCGCTCTGTATTCGGCCTCGATCCCGACCAGCTTCTTCACCGCCTCGGCGAGGTCCTTAAGCTCTTTTGCCGGGACGGGGTGGAAGGTCTCCTCGCCCTCCCTCGGCCGTCCCTGCTGGATGGTGAGTTTGTGGATGTCGAGGTTACGGAGAAGCTCCCCGATCGTCCCCACCTCCTCAGCCGAGGGCATCTCTGGAAAGACCGTCGTCCTCACCTCCAGGGGGACTTCGAGCGCAAGGCAGGTTTTGAGGCACTCCTCGACTCTTGGCGCTGCGCCCGGACGGCCCGTCGCCCTGGCGTACTCGGGGTCGGTAAGAGGGGCCTTCACGTCCAGAAAGACCTGGTCGACAAGGTCGGCTTCCAGGAGGTCTCTGAGGACATCGGGGTAAAAGCCGCAGGTCTCAATCCCCACCTTCAGCCCCAGCTCCTTTGCGAGCCGGGCTATGTTTTGCGCCGCCCGGGGCTGGGCCAGGGGCTCGCCTCCTGAGAGGACGACACAGCTTACGAAGGGCGAGGCAGACCTGGTCTTCTCCTCGACGACAGACAGGTCCTCGAAGCTCTCTCCCGATCGGAGGTGCCAGTTCTGGCAGTGGGGGCACTTCAGGGGGCAGCCCCTCAAAAAGACGACGGTGGCGGCAACGCCGGTCCAGTCCACCGTGGAGAGGGGCACGATCCCACCCAGGTTCACCCGGCGGCTCTTATCAGGACCTCCTTCTTTTTCCCCTCCCTTTTCCTCTCCAACGTCCTTCATATCCGGTTCCCTCCTTTCTGCTCAAGTCCTGCTCAAGCCCTCTCCTTGAGCTGGGCCATCACCTTCTCTGCGATCTTGGGGCCGACGACCTCGGCGATATCGGCTGCTTTTGCTTCCCTCAGCTTGTCAAGGCTGGTGTACCCGGCCCGGTGGAGCTTTCTCGCCCTCACCCTTCCGACGCCCTTCAGGTCCAGGAGGCTTAAGAGGTCTGGTCCCGCGCCATAGTGGATCCTCTTTTCAAGCTGATAGATCCTGTAGGTGGCGCCTAGCTCCAGGTGCTCTGAGAGCCTTCCTGCTGAGTGCATCAGCCACTCGGCCGTCTCTGCCACCCTTCTTATGTCGCCGGGCCCGACCCTGAACCGATCGGCTATCCTCTCCTCCTCCGACTCGGCTATCCAGTCCTGTAGGAGGGCCGCGGTCTTCGCCTCCCTCATCATCCAGTCGTAGTTGTCCTCATTGCAGAACTCGCCGTAATGCTGATCGATGAACTCCTCGACCCAGCCGTCGGAAGCCTGGATGTAGAGGGTGTCCATGTCAGGCGTCATGGTGATCAGGTGAAGGAGGGTCAGATCCGTGGTCTTGGCCGTCTCCCTGGACCGAAGGTTGTCGACGACGATCCTGGCGCTGAGGGGGTCGATGTAGAGCCTTGAGACGAGCTCTCCAAGAGGCGTCGGTTTGAGGTCGTCCTCGATCATCCGGCTATCGATGAGGAATTCGAGGACCTTCTCGATGGTGGCATCCAGGTGCCAGGCGTCCTGCTGGTGAGCGTAAAAGGTGGAGTCAACGAACTTCTTCAGCTCATCGGCGTCGTTCGCAAAGCCCGTCGCCATCGTCGAGAGGAGGTGAGTCCGCAGAGCCGGCTCCATGGAGAGCTTCGAGAATATCTCCTCGGGCTCGCCGTGGACGTAATGGTCCATCAGATCCTTCATCTCGGGCTCGCTTTTTGCCATCAGAAACGACTCGCCCCGAGGGTCGAGGCCGGGCCTTCCGGCTCGGCCCGCCATCTGCCGGTACTCCATCACCGGTATCGCCACCATCCCCCTCGCCCCCTCGTACCGCTTGTAGCTTCTTATCAGAACCCTCCTCGCGGGAAGGTTCAGGCCAGCGGCCAGGGTGGGGGTGGAGGCTATCACCTTGATCTCGCCAGACCGAAACCCCTTCTCGACGATGGCCCTCTGCTCGGACAGAAGGCCGGCGTGGTGGAAGGCAACGCCCCCCCTTACGCACTCGGCGAGCTTCTTTCCCGTCTCGCTCTCCCCGGTCGCCAGCACCTTCTCAAAGAGGCGCGAGCCGTCCTCGCCCTGAACTTGGTCCTGGCTCGCCCCGGCCTTCCTTTTTGAGACGACTCTCGCCAGCTTTGCGGCCGTCGCCTCGGCGTTACGCCTGCTGCTCTCGAAGATCAGAATCTGGCCACCCTGGCCGATGGTGTCCTTGACTAGGTCGACGAGGTCATCCCGGCTGGAGGGGATCGAGACCGTCTCTCCCGGGAAATTGAGGATGCCGTCGCAGATAACCCCCTCCTTCAGCTCCACCGGCCTCCAGCGGCTCTCGACGAGGTCGGCCGAAAGCCACGACGCCACCTCGCGGGCGTTGGCCACAGTCGCGGACAGGCCGAGAACCTGCATCTTGGGGTTGATCCTCATCAGCTTTGTTATCGTCATCTCCAGGGTCGGTCCCCGGTTCGTCGAGTCGAGGAGATGGATTTCGTCGACGACCAGAACCGATAGGTCGCGGATCCACCGGGCCCCGTTCCTGATGAGAGAGTCAGCCTTCTCCGAGGTGGCGACTATTATCTGATTTCTCCCCAGATATTCGTCTTTTCTCTCCATATCGCCGCTGGAGAGCCCCACCTTGACGCCGAGATCCGCGAATCGCGAGAAAGCAGCCTGCTTCTCCGAGGCGAGAGCCCGGAGGGGCACTATGTAAAGCGACCGCCCACCTGACAGGGCGGCCTTCAGCATCGCAAGCTCCGCCAGCATAGTCTTTCCGGCGGCCGTCGGCACCGAGACGAGCAAGTTCTTCCCCTCTAAGAGGCCCCTCTCGACCGCCTCGGCCTGGGGCGGGTAGAGCTCTCTTATCCCCTCTTTCTGATAAAGTTCCACTACCTCTCTGGGGAGCCAGATGGTCAGATCTTCGATATCAAGCATCGCTTCCTCTACTCTTATATACAACGTGACATTTACTATCTCGCAAAGCTACGCCGCCCCGCGATCCTGGTCAGATCCCGGAGGGGGCGACGCCGTGGATGTATACTGCTGATGGAGATAATATTCCATGTACTCTGATCGGATAAAATCCCTCCCACCATACCCTTTCGCAGCAATTGATAGGGCCAAGCTTGCGGCCCAGAAGAAAGGGGTGGACGTCGTCGACCTCGGCGTCGGCGACCCTGACCTGCCCACCCCCCAAATAATTATCGACGCCCTCTGCGAGGCGGCAAAGAACCCAGACAATCACCAGTACCCCTCCTACGAGGGAAAGATCGAGTTTCGGACGGCTGCAGCCGACTGGTACAAGGAGACCTTCGGCGTCGACCTCGACCCAGAGTCTGAAGTCCTGGCCCTGATCGGCTCCAAGGAGGGAATCGCCCACGCGCCCCTCGCCTTTTTAAACCCCGGAAACCTGGCCCTGGTCCCCGACCCCGCCTACCCCGTCTACAAGACCGCCGTCGAGTTTGCGGGAGGCGTTCCGGCGATAATGCCCCTCAAAAGAGAGCGGGGCTTTCTCCCGGACCTGGACGCTATAAGCTCCGATGTGGCCCGAAAGTCGAGGCTGATCTTTCTCAACTACCCCAACAACCCGACGGGAGCCTGTGCCGACGTCCCATTCCTCAAAAAGCTGGTGGACTTCGCTAAAGACAACAACCTGATCGTCCTTCACGACAACCCCTACTCAGAGGTCTACTTCGGCGAAAATAGGCCGCCCTCGATCCTGGAGGTGGAGGGGGCGCGGGATGTGGCCGTCGAGTTTCACTCCCTCTCCAAGACCTGCAACATGACAGGCTGGAGGGTGGGCTTCGTCGTCGGAAACCAAGATATCATCAAAGGCATCGGCAACGTCAAGAGCAACATCGACTCCGGAAACTTCGGCGCCGTCCAGGACGCAGGAATCGTCGCTCTCAAAAACTCTCGGGGAATCGCCGCCGATATGAGGGAGACCTACAAGGAGAGGGTCGAGCTCCTCTACCAGGGTCTCTCGAAGATCGGCCTTGAGGTCGAAAAGCCGGAGGCGACCTTCTACCTCTGGGCCTGGACCGGCGGCAAATCTAAAGAGTACACGAGAAAGCTGATTGACAAGCTAGGGATCGTGGCGACGCCGGGCGTCGGATTTGGCGATTATGGCGAGGGATACGTCAGGTTCTCGGTCACCCAGCCCACCGAAAGGATAACCGAGGCCGTGAACAGGATGGAGAAGATGGTGGCAGAGGAGAGGTCCCTCTAGCCGGAAGGGAGGATATGGATTTGCTCGAAGATTATTCGGCCCCAAAGATCGAATCGAAGTGGCAGCGCAAATGGTTCGAGGAGGGGGTCTTCTCGGCGGAACCGGCCCTCAAAAAGAAGTTTTTTATAACGATACCTTACCCTTACCTGAACGGAAACCTACACGCTGGCCACACGAGAACCTTCACCATCGGCGACGTAGTTGCAAGGTACCGGCGAATGAGGGGCGAGAACGTCCTCTTCCCCATGGCCTTCCACGTCACGGGAACGCCCATCGTCGGCCTCTCCGAGCTTGTGAAAAATCGGGATCCTGAGATCGAGAAGGTCTACACAGAGCATCACGACATCCCGCCGGAGATATTCTACACCCTGACGACGCCCCAGGCCATCGTCGACTATTTCAGAAGAGAGTCCAAACTGGCGATGCAGTCCATCGGCTACTCCGTCGACTGGAGGCGGGAATTCACGACGACCGATCCCGCCTACAAGAAGTTCATCGAGTGGCAGTACTTCATCCTCCAGGGGCTGGGGTACGTATCCAAGGGAAGCCACCCGGTGAGGTGGTGTCCCAACGACGAAAACCCCGTCGAGGACCACGACATCCTCAAGGGCGAAGAGGCGACGATCATGGACTTCGCCCTGATCAAGTTCAGGTTTGGCGACGAAATCCTCCCCTGCGCCACTCTACGGCCCGAGACGGTCTTCGGGGTCACAAACCTCTGGGTCAACCCCGACGTCGTCCACGCCATAGCAAAGGTCGACGGCGAGACCTGGATCGTCAGCCACGAGGCCTACGAGAAGCTGAAATTCACCGATAGAAAGGTGGAGCGGATCGGGGAGGTTAGGGGCAGAGACCTGATCGGTAAAAGGGTCACAAACCCCCTCACGGGAGCCGAGGTTCTGATCCTTCCGGCATCCTTCGTCGATCCGGACAACGGAAGCGGGATCGTCATGAGCGTTCCTGCCCACGCTCCTTACGACTACCTGGCTTTAAAGGACCTCTATGACAAGGATTTGAGCGGCTACGGGATTACAGAAGACCTCCGAAATATCCAGTTCATCTCCCTGATCGAAGTTCCCGACTACGGCGAGTTTCCCGCCGTGGAGGCCACCGAAGAGCTGGGCGTCGTCGACCAGAACGACCCCAAGGCCGAGGAGGCGACAAAGCTCGTCTATCGAAGGGAGTTTCACAACGGCGTTCTCAAGGAGAGGACAGGAAAGTACGCTGGGGTCGCCGTCTCCAAGATCAAGGACGTCCTCCTGGCTGACTTGATCGAGCAGAATATCGCAGAAACCTTCTACGTGTTCAGCGAGACCCCCGTCATCTGCCGGTGCGGAACCCGATGCGTCGTCAAGATGGTCAAAGACCAGTGGTTTTTGAACTACTCCGACCCCGAATGGAAGGGGCGGGTTCTCGACTGCCTGGCGAACATGAGGCTCATCCCCGAGGAGATCAGGACCGAGTTTGAGAACAAGGTCGACTGGCTGAAGGACAAGGCCTGCGCTCGAAGAAAGGGCCTTGGCACAAACCTCCCCTGGGACAAGGAGTGGCTGATCGAGTCTTTGGGTGACTCCACCATCTACATGTCCTACTACATCCTGGCAAAGTACGTCAACGCTGGGATGAATATCGACAACCTCGTGCCCGAGTTCTTCGACTACATATTCCTGGGCAAGGGCGACCCTGGCAACGTCGCCAATCTCTCTGGCGTACCCCTCGATACGGTCCTTCAGATCAGAAAGGACTTCCAGTACTGGTATCCTGTGGACCTCCGGTCCTCGGGAAAGGACCTGGTGGCAAACCACCTCCTCTTCTTCCTCTACCACCACGTGGCTATCTACCCGCCGGACCTCTGGCCTAGGGCGATAGCCGTCAACGGCTTTGTATCCCTTGAGGGAAAGAAGATGTCCAAGTCCAAGGGGCCGCTCCTCACCCTCCGGCGGGCCGTCGACGCCAACGGGGCCGACGTGACGAGGCTCTACATACTCTCCAACGCCGAACACACCCAGGACGCCGATTGGCGAAACGAGGGTGTCGAGTCGACGAGGCAGCAGGTGCTGCGGTTCTACAACCTAGCGAGGGAGATCATAGCCGATCAGGAGATCGACGAATCTGCAGAGCCCGAGCTGATCGACCGGTGGATGGAGAGCCAGCTTCAGAGGAGGATCGCCGAGACGACGGAGGCTCTGGAGGCGATCCAGACCCGTCGGGCGGTCCAGAGCGCCTTCTACCACGTTATCAACGACCTCAGGTGGTACCAGCGACGGGGCGGAAAGAATCGCCTCAAATCCGTCCTGGACGTCTGGGTGAGGCTGATGGCGCCCTTCACGCCCCACGTCTGCGAGGAGATCTGGGAGGAGATGATGGGAAGTGCCGTGGTCGGGGGTGATGGATACGTCTCCCGAGCCCGGTGGCCCGAGGCCGACATAGAGCTCATCGACTCCGAGGCCGAGATGGCCGAGGACCTTCTGGAGAGGACCCTCTCCGACGTCGAGGAGATCATCAGGGTCACAAGCCGACAGCCAGAAAAGATCACCCTCTTCACCACCCCATCCTGGAAGAGGGCGATGCTGAAGGCGGCCCTCGACCTGAAGGAGGCTGGAAGCCTTGACGTCGGCTCGATCATGAAGACGGCGATGGCCCTTCCCGAGGTCGCGGCCCACAAGAAGGAGGCTCCAAAGTACGGCCAGAGGCTGATGAAGGGGGCTCACGCCCTCAACTCCGACCCCCTCTCCATCGACGAGTTTGAGACCCTCTCCCGGGAGAAGAGGTACCTGGAGAAGACCTTCGGCTGCTCGGTCGAGGTCTACTCGGCGGACGAGCCCGGCGAGGACCCCATGGGCAAGAGCAAAAACGCGGAGCCCGGCCGGCCCGCGATCTTCATCGAGTGAGATCGAAGGAAAGGAATGGCTCCGGGCCGGGAGGGGTCCGGGGCCCAAGTATATTTTTTAGTATATTCTGCAGCTTGAAGCGGGGTGCGCTCTTTGACTATGCGACGGACGGATTTTTAATGTGCCGGTGGCTATGATATGAACGGGAGCGGAAAAGCCCTCATCGTCGTGGATGTGCAGAACGACTTCTGTCCTGGCGGTGCCCTCCAGATCAAAAACGGCGACTTGATAATCCCTCTCATAAACAGGATGATGGACAGATTCGATCTCGTGGTCGCAACTCAGGACTGGCACCCTCAAAATCAGGTATCCTTTGCTTCCAACAATCCAGGGAAAAATATATACGATCAGATCGATATTCGCGGAATCGCCCAGACCCTCTGGCCTGACCACTGCGTACAGGGAACGGAAGGAGCTGAATTTCACGACGATCTTGATTTGGATAAATTCAGTCTGATATTGAGAAAGGGAAGGGACCCCCTGGTCGATTCGTATTCTGCATTCATTGAAAACGACCGAAATACAAAGACAGGTCTTGCTGGATACCTGAACGCCCTGGATGTACGAGAGATATTCATATGCGGGCTTGCCACTGATTACTGCGTCTATTACTCAGCCATGGATTCTCTTCGATATGGATTCAGATGCAACGTGATAATCGATGCCACGCGGGGGGTAGATGTGCCGGAAGGAAACATAGATGCCGCCGTTTCAGATATGAAAAATAAAGGGATAGGGGTGATAAGCTCCGATGAACTATTACGATAATCATACAAAAATTTCGGTCCATGGCGGATCACCCATCCGGGTTAAATTGGGTGACCAACTGCCATGATTCATTCCACCCTCGACAGTTGGATTCGAGACGATGCGATCCCATGTTCTCTCGATTCGCCCGAGTCCGTCAACGCCACCATCGACAAGGTCGTCGCCGCCCTCGGCGAATCAGTGGAGCTCCTCGGCTTTGGAGAGGCGCTCCACGGCGGCGAGGAGATACTCCTGCTCCGAAACCGGCTCTTCCAGCGACTGGCCGAGGAGCACGGCTACAGCGCCATCGCCATCGAGAGCAGCTTTCCCCGGTCGAGGTCGGTGAACGACTACGTGGTCGGTCGAGGCCCGGCATCGTATGAGGCCGTCCTGGAGACTGGGTTCAGCCACGGTTTCGGAAGGCTCGAGGCGAATCGAGAGCTGGTGGAGTGGATGAGGGCGTACAACTCCGACCCATCTCATCGGATCAAAATCCAGTTCTACGGCTTCGACAGCCCGACGGAGATGACCTTCACCGATAGTCCAAGCCGGGTCCTCCATTTCGTCCTCGACTACCTCGCCTCGATCGACGGCGCCAGCTCCGGCGGCCGGGAGCGTCGCGAGAAGATCGACCTGCTCCTCGGCCTGGACTCAGACTGGGAGAATCCAGCTGCCATGATGGACCCTTCACAGTCGGTGGGCCTCTCACCGGAGGCGACGGCGCTCCGGATCGAGACGGAGGATCTCATCTCGGAGATTTTGGTCCGCCGTCCAGAGCTAGTGGCCAAGGGCGGAGAAAGCCGCTATCTCGAAGCCGTCCATTATGCGAAGGTCGCCCGGCAGCTTCTGAACTATCATGCGGTACTGGCGCGAAAGTCTAGCGACCGGATCGCCATTGGCCTCGGCCTTCGAGATGCTATGATGGCGGAAAACCTCGAGTACATCGTCTCCCGAGAACGGGGCCGGGGAAAGGTCCTGATCTATGTCCACAACAGCCATTTGAAGCGGGGAAGGGCAGAATGGCAGCTGGGAGCCGACCTGCTCCGATGGTGGCCGGCGGGCGCGCACCTCCAGGAGATCTTCGGCCTGCGCTACGCGGTGATCGGAACGGCCGTCGGCATCTCCGATGAGAACGGCATCGATGAGCCCGAACCCGGAACTCTCGAAGCCCGGCTCGCCGCCGCACCGGGGACGGGGCTCTTCATCCCGACCCACTGGGGCCGGGGGCTTTCTTACTCCGACATCGAGTCCCTCCCGATCCGATCGGGGAGCGGAAAGAACACGACCTACTTCCCGCTGACCCCTCAGAGCCTCACAGACTTCGACGCGCTGGCGTTTCTGGATACGGTGGGATATAGCTGCGGAGGGCCGCAGCTGCAAGAGTGGGACGAGATCACCAAGTAGGAGGTCACCTCACGAGGCTGAAGGACAAGATCTCCGCTCAGCTTGGCACAAACCTGCCTGCACGCAAGTATTCGGAATTCACAAGTGAGTCATAAATCTTATAAATAATGTACTAAGTATATATTTTATTGCAGTACTTAAAATAAGCGTAAATCCGATGTCGGTCAACGATTTGACATCTAACATCCATGGATTTACTTCTGTGATGTCTTTTGCCTTTTTTGATAGTTTTTCATATATCGATCCCATTAGATTTTTATCTACTAAAGAGCGGTTCTGCCCATATTCTAAAATATCATATTTATTCATCTCAGAATATAACTTAAATAACATGTTATTTTTTGGATGAAGTTATGCCGTTTCTTATACCAACAACTCCTATTAAAAAAATGGCTGGAATAGAACTTATAATCAAAATATCACACGAAATCCCTAGTTCTTCGTAGCTGCATACGTGAGCCCAAATAAGAACCGCTGAGCAAAAAACTCCTAATTCGATACCTATTATAAAGGTATTTTTAACTATATTTGAATAAAGATATTCATAAGCAATTTTTATTTCAAATAGATATTTAGTTTCAATTCCAAAAGAACTTGTAATATATATGCATATAATAATCCCTACTGAGCTTAGAATCAAAGAAGCAATTAAAAATTGTGTAATAGTATCATTTACGATGCCACCTAACATATCCTGCTGTAGAGGTTCATTAGTAATTAATCCATTAATAATTTTCATTAGTATTTAATCCATTAATAATTAATTCATTGGTAATTGGTTCATTAATAATTAGTTTATTAGCAATTAATCTCCTAATAAGGACCACTAACACAGGAACTAAAAGTAGGGCCCGATTAAATAAATACTCATGGATTTCATTCAACTTATCAATAGCGCCATCATTATTCGCACACACAAGTTTATATTTATTCAACCATTTATAAATGGCAGTAGTGTTCTGTTCATAAATTATCACTGTAAGAAAAAGGGCGCTGATAGAGAAAAAGGCGTTACCAATCAGTAATAATACCGAATCTTTTTTGAAATTAGGATATGTTAAATAATCACCAATTACAAAAATAATTATTATAAACAAAGGCCATACCAAAAATGGGCAGCGAACTTTACGAAAAATTTTAACCAAATAATACTCCGATTTGGGAAAATTATCCATAAATGCCTCCGGAGTATAAAATGTTGTAATTTAGTATATATGAATTTTGGTTAAATATAAGTTGGTATATCTATATATTATATATAATACATATATATTTCAATTTCCTGCGAATGCACTGCAGCTTCCCACGGAGATCGTCCTAAGATCGTCCTATAAATCAGTGCAACTAAGCAGCGGCGCGAACATGCCATCCAACTTGCTTCGCAATGTCCCCGCCGCCACCTTCACCTCCGAAGCCCTTTTTTCCCTCCAACGACAAAGACCTCGCCATGAACCTGAAGCAGATCGGCATAATCCACTCCCCCTACAAGACGAAGGCTGAGGCCCCCTTCCAGGGCAGACATTCAAATGAGATCTGCGAGGTGGAAATCTTCGATGAGTTCCTCCCAGGCCTCGCCGACGTGGAGGGGTGCACTCACCTCATCCTCCTCTACTGGCTCGATCGGGCGGATAGAACCATGCTCAAGGCATTTCCTCCCTACGACGGAAAAGAGCACGGGGTCTTCGCCACTCGGTCGCCGAACCGGCCGAACCCCATCGGCGTCGGGATCGTCGAGCTTCTCGGGGTCTCCGGCGGGAGGCTGAGAGTTCGGGGCCTGGACGCCTTGGAGGGCACGCCGCTCATCGACATCAAGCCCTACTTCTCCGAGGTCGACAGCATCCCGAGCGCCACCGTCGGCTGGAGGAAATGATCCAGGCGGGTGACGGGAGGCTGACAGAGCGTGGCGCTCTTCATGGGTGTGAACGCCGATTCGGAAAAGTAGATTAGGAGATTAGAGCGCTGTTTTCCTCCGTCGCTCCATTTTTATACCTCTATCCCCTGATAAGCTTACGATGTACCGTATACTGGTTACCAACGACGATGGCGTCTACTCCGCGGGGATCAGAGCGGCGGTCCGGGGCGTGGTGGGCCTGGGCGAGCTGTTGGTGGCGGCCCCATCCGGCCAAAGAAGCGGCGTTGGAAGATCGATATCCATCTTCGAGCCCCTTAGGTACAACAAGGTCAAACTGGATGGCGTCGAGGCCTACGAGGTGAGCGGAACGCCCACCGACTCCGTGATAATGGGCATATTCTGGCTAATGAAAGGCGAGCTTCCAGACCTGGCCGTCTCGGGGATAAACATCGGCGAGAACATCAGCACCGACACCGTCACCACCAGCGGGACGATCGGCGCGGCTCTCGAGGCTGCGAGCTACGGGGTTCCGGCGATCACAGCCTCGGTCCAGGTGGTGGACCAGGGGGACAAGTTCGACAGCAAAAACGATCACGCGTACCAGTTCGACGTCGCCTCAAACCTGATTCGTCGGGTGGCAAAGAACGTCCTTGAGAAGGGTCTCCCGCCGGGAGTGGACATCCTCAACATCAACGTTCCTGTTAACGCCACCGAGGATACGGAGGTGGTGGTGACAAAGCTTGCAAGGAAGATCTTCAGAACTGCGGTCCAGGAACGGGCAGACCCCCGGGGCAGGCCCTACTATTGGATCGACGGCGACCTCGTCTGCACCGAGAAAGAGGGAACCGACGTTCGGGCCGTCTACCAGGAAGGCAAGATCTCCATCACTCCTCTGACGATCGACAACACCGCGAGGGTGGACTTTTCGGAGATATCCGAGCTTGTCCGGTAAACACTGGGTTGGTGATGACCTTGACCGAGATATCTAGCGATGATTTCAAGAAGATGAGCCGAGACGACCAGGTCCTCTACCTGACCGAGAACCTGAGGGACCTATCGGAAGATCTGGTGGACCCAGGGATTGACCTATTGATCGGCGCCGGCGAGACCGAGTTTGCCATCTCTCTAGCTAAAGATTCGGGCCGGATAAAGAGGGCCGTGGAGATCGCCGTCGATGAAGGCGACTTTCTCTGGGCAGCCCTCATCGCCAAGAAAGCCGGAATGGAAGAGGAATCGAAGAGGCTCTACATAGATGGGCTCAAGTACTACGTTTCCTTGGAGATGTACGGGCGAGCCATCAGCGCCGGCCGGGCCCTCGGACTGCCCCAGGACCAGATCGATCACCTCTTTGAGGCTGGGGTTAGGTCGGAGGGTAGGAAGATGGACATGGGCCGGGTCCGGTACGCCCTGGAGAGCGTGGCCGTCTCTTTAGAAAACGCCCTCGTCGGCAGGGACGACGAGATGGCCGAGGATCTTCGAGGCGCCATGAGAGAGGAAAGGGAGAGGGCGTTGAGGCGGGCCGTCGAGAATCAAGAAGAGTGAGGGCGATCAGCCCGCATATCGCCTTTTATAAGCCATCTCTCAGCTTGACCTCGATCTTCATCAGGTCTTCGGCCACCAGAACGTCAGGAAAGTGGCGGCGGGCGTCGGCGAGAAGAGGACCGACGTCGTCGGAGTATCTGGAGCTGATGTGGGTCAAAACCAGTTTTCGTGCTTCAGCCCTTTTGGCAAGCTCGGCCGCCTCGCCGGCGGTGCTGTGCATCGTCTCCACCGCCCAGTCCGCCATATCGTCGTCGAGAGATCCGTCGTGGATGAGAAGGTCTGCACCTCTACTGGCCTCTTCGATCTCCGGCGTGGGTCTGGAGTCCCCTGTATAGACCACCTTTCTTCCGGGCCTGGCAGGTCCCATAACATCCTCGGGCCTGACGACCCTCCCCTCGACTTCCACCGTCTCGCCCCGCTGGAGCCTTCCAAATAGAGGGCCAGACGGCACGCCAAGCTCCGTCGCCCTGGCGCGATTGAACCGCCCGGGCCTTGAATCCTCCCGGAGACGGTACCCGAGGCTAGGGATGCTGTGGGCGGTCCTGACCGCCTCGACCTCGTACCCGTCCATCCTCACGACGTCGCCAGGTTCCAGCTCCAGAGCCCTTACAGGAAACTTCCGGGAGTAATAGCATAGCCGATCAAAGAGGCTGACGACTTCGGCGGTCCGGACGGGGCCTGCAATGGTGACCGGCTCCTTTCTCCCCTGAAAAGCCATAGTCTCCAGGAGGCCCGGTATCCCCAGGATGTGGTCTGCGTGAAAGTGGGTTATGAAGATGTAATCGAGCCTCATCATCCCGGTCTTCGCCCGCATCATCTGCCTCTGGGTACCCTCGCCGCAGTCGAAGAGGATCAGCTCGCCCTCGCGATTGATCAGCACTGCTGAAGGGCTTCTTTCTGGCGTGGGAAGTGAGCCTGCGGTTCCGAGAAAGGTCACAGTAAGCATCCTTCGCATCATCTCCAACTCAGGGTCGATCCTCTTGGCAGGGGGAGTATAAAAAGGTGTTTCGGGTTTTTCTCAAAAGCCAGCCCGACAAAAACCGTGAGATCTGAGGTGGGGAGAAATTAAGCGGAGGTAAGTGGGGGGGGCAGGGCCTTCCAGGAAAGATAACCCCTGCCTTTTTGCTTCTACGATCCGATTATGGGAGTGGGTATCGTGATCTTCACCGTTATCGTTGAGGATTTGGTCTCGGAATCTGTCGATTCGGGTTTTGGAGCTTTGGGGTTCTCGTCGACGTTTGACCCTCCAGGGATCTCGTATATAGTCTCGCCCTCTTCCAGGTCGTCATAGGTGTTCTTGTCCCACTTATTGACGCCAGCGTCGACGGCGTTATCGTTGGCGTTATCCGATAACTCGTTCTGAGTTATTCTGTTTCCGTCAGATCCCGAAGGGATCCAGATACCGTACTTGTTTTTGCTGACGACGTTTCCGGTGATGACGTTGTCGTTCGAGTCCGAAAGGGATATCCCGTACCATTTGTTCTCAGTTACGAGGTTGTTTCTGAGGTAGTTATTATCGGACTTTACCTCGATTCCCGACTTCCCAAACCCGGCGTTTTTTACGACGAACCCCTCGAGGGTGATACGATCTGCAGAGAGGATTATCGCGCTACCCACACCCTTCCCGTCGACGACGGGCTTGCCCGACCCCGAATCCGTGCCCCGGAGGATGAGAGTCGTTTCTACGACCACATTTTCTCTAAATGTTCCGCTTTGCACGCTGATAGTATCGCCCGGATTTGCCTCATCAACGGCATTCTGGATGCTGGAATAATCGCAGCCTTCGGGTCCAACGGTGATGGTGGCCGCCTGAGCCACCGCAAGCGATATCGCCGCCGTCAAGATCAGAGCTGAACAGAGTATCCATCTCATCTCGGTCTTCCCCCATTTTTCCCCCATATCACTTCACGCCCCCGAACCCCGGTTCCATATCCTCGAACTCGGGACCGATATCCTCAAAATCTGGATTTATCTCTTCGAATTTCGGGTCCAACTTCTCGAAGTTCAGGCCCATCTCCTCAATTGTCAGATCCAGGTCGAAGTCCTCGCCTTCGAGGGGACCTTTAACTTCTCCCAGCAGAACGGCTTCGTCCAGGCTCACAAATCCGACTTCCTTGCTGGCTTTGAGATCATCGGTCCTGGATATGCCAGACGCAGTCTCTTCCGGCTTGGTCAGCTCCGATACGACCCGTCTCATGATCTCGTTACGATCGGAAGACGTGTTTATCGCCTCAAACCCGAAGGCGAAGTAGACGACCTTGTAGGTCCCGGTGTCGACCCTCACTGCAGCACATCCGTCGTTCTGGTAGTTGAATATCTCGGCGGCATAAGCGGTAACGGGCAGAATCTCGCTCGGCCAGTACTGGCTGTTTGCCCCGTCGCCACCAGAGATCCCAACGGTCATTCCGTCGGATATGGGGTCCCCGGCCACGCCCTCAAGGGCGTAAACGCCGGTGCTGTCCTTTACGTACTCGACCTGAAGGTAATCCCTGTAGAAGTCGGTGTCCTGGACGTTGTAGCCGAGATCCTGGCCCGACAAAAAGAGGCTCCCTCCGCTGTCAAGATAAGCTGCCAGGTTAGCCTGGTCCTCTCTGGTGAGGGTGGTTGTAAAGTCGCGACCCGTGATCCATATAACGCAATCGAACGATAGAAGCTCACTTTGGCTTGGAGGCTCATCCACCTCGACGTAACCGTACCCGTTAGCATCTAACGCCTTTTCGTAATAGGTCTCGTAGTCTGCGTCTTCGTCGTCATCGACCAGCAGAATCAGGCTCCTATTCTTGAAGATCTCTATTGATCTCTCCTGTCGGTTGTCGTCGGTGTATTCCTCGCCCACCGGGGGTACAGCGCTTGCCTCCAGGGTGTATCTCCCCTCAGCCGACTCAGACCAGGATAAGCTCACCTCAGCCGATGCACCGCTGGGAAGGTCGGAGATGGTTTCCGAGTCCTTGACGATCCCGCCCTCCAGGAGCTGAACGACTACATCCTGCTCGTCCTCGAGCCCCTTGTTCTTGACGATCACCTTAGCCTGAACGGGCTTATCGGGCTTGGTGTAGCTCGGAAGCTCCATTTCAGCGATCACTACATCGTGATCTGCTGTGAAGGGCTGATGGAACATAGTCTCAGGGTCACCGAGGAGGTTGATCTCGTAATAGCAGAACCTCATCACGTTTCCGTCACTGGTTCCGTCGATGGACCCAAGGTTGTCCTCTTTGGCGTCCTGGAGCGCCCGGCCAATGTTTTCTATCCCCTCTCCGAATACCGCGTCCCAGAACTGCCGGTGGTACCTCTGGGATGGTCCGTCAGTGGTGGATCGTCTGCCCCATCCGAACCTGGTGTTTCCTATGAAGGAGAAGGCTCCATGAGGTTCCGTCACAAAATGCTCCAGAATGCAGTCGCTGGGCGAATAGATGGAATCGGGGTCCCTGTTGTCGAAAGATCCTGCGTAGCACCCCTGGCTGTACCCGAAAAAGTACCTGTCGTTCTTCAGACGGCCCACGTCATCGATCTTCATCTTCATGGCGCTCCCGACGTTGGCGTGACCGAGGTGATTTATGGTGTGGACGTTGCCGTTGATTATCTCCGCGAGCTCGGTCTTCTCCCATTCCCGGTCGCGGTCGTAGAGGCTCGACTTGTGGTAATCATCGGGAAATCCCACCGTGTTGTATCCGCTGGCTTTGGATCCGTCCTTGATCTCGTCCAGGGAGTTTCCACCCCAATCGCTGACGTCTCCGAACCCGAGGTACTCGCCAACCATCCAGACCTCCTTGAGGTACGGGTCGCTGGTGGTCGACTCGTAGGCGATCGTCTTTCGCACGAAGTTTGAGAGCTCAGCATAAGAGTCGACAGGAGCCCGCCCCACATAGACCTCGGCCATCAGGTCCACCTCGCCGCCTCCGGTGCCGTCATCGGGCTCGCCGTAAACGCCGTTCCCGTTGTAGTCGTAGTTTCCATCGAGGCAGGCGTAGTAGAGGTCCGAGGGGATATTCGGCGGGCTCGCCTCGTAATCCCAGGCCCATAGGCCTCTCGCTGGCACGATTTTGTCCCAGCTGTCGCCGCCCTGGTGGCTGCCGTCGGCGTCGCCTCCTAAGAGGACGTAGGTGATACCGTTGTTGATATAGACGTCCTTAATGAAGCTCCTTATCTTCTCCTGGTCATCAACGCCTGGATAGGTGGCGTATATGTCCTCCACGGTGACTATGGTTGCAGGGACGCCCTTGGAATTCTTCCAGTCGACGAGGGCGGTGAAGTTGTAAGGCCCGGGCGCGTTCTTCAGGGCCCGGTTAGTTATGATCACGTAATCGTAATTGCCGTCAAGGAGAGGAGAGGATCCCGTCGGCACGATATCTTGAGAGTAGGTAGCAACCTCGCTCGGGTTGTCCACCATCCTTTCTATCAGCTCTCTGTCGTCCGCCGCTCCTCTGAAGAGGCCCCGATCAAGAGTCTCAGCGGGCGCCGTCTTAACCTCCAGATCGAAGGTTCCGAAGTAATAGGTGTCCTTAGTTTTGGGGATGTACATGATAGGGTATAGATTTATATACAGTATTTTATAGCCCTGTTTCTCTTGGACTCCGATCACCGAGTAGACGTCTTTTGGGTAAGGTTCCATCGATCCGTAGGTGGTCTCGTTCAGAGGCGTGAATGTGTAATTTCCTGAAAAGCTGATCGGGAGGGGATCTTGGCCGGGCTCGATCAGAATTTTGCCGAGATTCTTCTTCTCCCCTGGAAGGACCTTTATATCCTGTATCTCTTCACCGAAGGGAATCAGTATCCTGGCGGTTCTGAAGGGCACGACCGGCTCCCCCGGAATGATCAGGTTTTCAAGCCCCGGGATCCTGATCGATTTTGTGGCGTTCTGGGCACCCGTCGGAAGGATCTCGCCCCCGAAACCAACCTGGATTATAGGCTCTTCCGGGCGGTATTGCCACCTTATGATGCTTTCGCCCTTTCCGTAACCCTGCGCCATGGCGGATGAAAAGGATAGAACAAAGCCCAAGCTCAAGACCAGCAATAAGCAGGTCAAACAGATGGTTAGATGACGCCTCATGGTCTTACCTCAAATACGGCCATACACGATCCCCTCCCTTATTTTTCGGCAAGATGTACCCCCTTCGCGCAAGATCCGCGATATTCATCTTCGCCAGTATTTCGAGTCCGGACGTGCTAACCCATCATGGTTTTGCGAATTGTACTGATAATCCTCCCCACTCGAGAGGACATATAATTCTTGTCTACGTATGGTATTAAACGTTTTCCCATCTTTTTTGCATGAGAATAAAAATCGCAAGATGAACCACAATCGACGGTCTGACTGATGAATCGATAATCTATCGAGAAGAGAAACCAGATTCCAGGCATGTCGGGAATTGGGTGATCCCTCTGGATCTCATCTCCGAGAAGTTAGAGATAGTTCTCGATCCCCTTCAGGTCGTCCAGGTCCTTCCTGTCCATGGATGATTCCAGAACGACTTTCTCCTGAATGTGGATGGGCGCACCCGAACGGAGGGCCAAGGCCATGCAGTCGCTCGGCCTTGCGTCCACCTCCCGTTCCACGGAGTCGATGGATACCGAGAGCCGGGCGTAGTATACTCCGCCGTCCAAGTCGTCTATAAGCACCCGGGAGATTCTGGCATCGAGGCTCTCCAGAGTGGATACGAAGAGGTCGTGAGTGGTGGGCCTGGGAGAGACCGCACCCGAGAGGGCCTGATGTATCGAAATCGCCTCCGATAGACCCACGAAGACCGGGACGAGCCTCGAAGCCTCGTCCTCCAGAAGGACCACAGGAGCGACCAGGTCCCCTCCGGCCTGGAGGGCGTAGACGCCCTTCACCTTGACCTTCAGGGGAGGCGACGGCTCTTCCATACTTCCATCTATGCCACTCACCTTATATATTAATTATCCGCGAGAGATGCCTATCGTCATCTCCACATCTTCAACAGACCAGTCCTTGACGAGGGACCCCTCGACATCCAGGGCCGATCCCATTTCAAGATGCTTCGCCCTAACTTCGCTGGCGATGTGGTCTTTCATAGTCTCGGCGAGTTTCAAGACCTCCTCGTCCTCCACCTTGACGAAAGCCTCGATCTTGTCCTCGACGCGGAGGTCCATCTCCTTTCTCATGTCCTGGACCCTTCTGATGATCTCTCTTGCGTAGCCTTCGGCTTTCAGTTCCTCGGTAAGGGTGATGTCGACGTAGACGGTGCCCGAGGAGAAGTCGGCTGCCACGAGGTTTTCGGGGATCTTCTCGAGAAACTCGACCATATCTTGAGTGATGGCGTAAGCACCCACCATGCACTCGCCCGCATCGATCCCCTCTTTGACCTTCGCCGGGTCCGCCTCCTTGATGGCCTGAATCACCTTCTGAGCATCGCCCTTGAAGGCGGGACCTATCTTCTTGGGGACGGGATTGAGGGCGATCTCCATCGGGGGCTTTTCGCCGACGCTCATTACGGTCACCGTCTTGCAGTTGGTCTGGCTCTTGAGGACGCCCGAAAGGTCACCCAGGTCAGAGATCTCCTTTTGGGGGGAGATGGTGACCTCTGAGACCGGCCATCTAAGCTTTCGTCCGCCCTTCTGGCGGGCGTTGGAGACCGCCTCCACCACTTCTCTCACCAGATCCATCTCCTTTTCGAGGGTGGAGTCAATGAGATCGTCCCTCGGCTGGTGCCAGTCGTGCATGTGGACCGACTCCGGGGCGCTGGAGTCTGTTCCCTTCACCAGGTTCTGGTAGATCGTCTCGGCGGTGAAGGGGGCGAAGGGTGCCAGAAGCTTCGCCAATGTGACCATCACCTCATAGATGGTGGCGTAGGCGGCGAGCTTGTCGGGGTCGTCGGTCTCGATCCAGGTTCTGGGCCTGACGAGCTGGATGTACCATCGAGAGAGGTCTTCCAGGACGAAGTCGGATAGGGCTCTCGTCGCCCTGTGGAGCTGGTAGGTGTCCATGTAGGTCTGGACATCGTTTGCCAGGGTGTTCACCCGCGAGAGGATCCAACGGTCCTCGGGCCTGAGGTTTCCGAGACACTTTTCGAGGGTCGTCTTCGTAGGGTCGAACCTGTCGAGGATCATGTAGGGCAGCGGGAACCGGTAGGCGTTCCAGAGGATGTTCAGCATCCTGTTGGTGTTGGCCACCTCCTCCCAGCTGAAGTGGATGTCTTCCCAGGGGGCGTTCGAGGATAGGACGTAGAACCTGAGGGTATCGGCTCCAAACTTTCCGACGACCTCCTCGGGCTGGACGACGTTTCCTATGCTCTTGCTCATCTTCTTGCCCTTGTCGTCCAGGGTGAAGCCGTGCATCAGGACGCTCTTATAAGGAGCAACCCCGAAGGAGACCATGCTCGCTCCAAGCTGTGAGTAGAACCAGCCCCTTGTCTGGTCGTGGCCTTCTGTGATGAAGTCTGCGGGCCACCACTCTTTGAGCTGCTCTTTATCCCTCGGGTAGTTGAGGGTCGCCCAGGAGGCGACGGCGCTGTCAAACCAGACGTCGAAGACGTCGGGAACCCGGCGCATCTCGCCGCCACAGGAGCATTTGAGGGTGACCAGATCAACGGCGGGCCTATGAAGCTCTTCGACGACCGCGCCGCTTCTCGCGTTCAGCTCCTCCATCGAGCCGATCACCACCATCTTTCCACACTTGCCGCAGATCCAGATGGGCAATGGTATCCCCCAGTACCTCTGCCGGGAGATGCACCAGTCCCGAGCGCCACTGATCCAGTCTCTGAACCTTGCAGAGCCCGCCCAGTCGGGGTACCACTTGACCTTGGCGATCTCGTCGAGCATGTCGTCTCGAAGGTCTGCGATCTTGAGGAACCACTGGGGCGTGGCGATGTAGATGATGGGGGTCTTGCACCGCCAGCAGTGGCCGTACCTGTGGACGAGATCCCCCTCGGCCAAAAGAAGCCCCCGCTCGGCCAGGTCCGAGTTCACCTCGTCGTTTGCGGCCCGGACGTACTTTCCGACGTATTTCTCCCCGGCCTCGGCGGTGTAGCGACCGTCCTCGCCGACGGGACAGAAGATGGCCATACCCTCGGCGACCCCCAGCTCGAAGTCCTCGAGACCGTGGCCCGGTGCGATGTGGACCGAGCCCGTGTTCTCGGCGGTGACGAAGTCTGCGAGGTGGATTTTATGAACAATATCCCTCTGGGCTGGGATCAGGTCGACGAGGGGGTGCTGGTATTCGAGCCCCTCAAGCTTCGTCCCTTCGAACTGGTCCAGGGTCTCGTAGTCCTTGTACCTCCCCTCCCGGAGAACGCTCTCGACGAGGGGCGTGGCGATGATCAGGATCTCGGCCTTGTCAGGGTCGTCCTTCCATGCCCGGACCTTCGAGTACTCGAACTCCGGGTGGACGGCGACGCCCACGTTGGCGGGTATGGTCCATGGGGTGGTGGTCCAGATCATCATGAAGGTGTTCTCCTCGCCCACCACTGGGAACTTGACGTAGATGGAGGGGTCGGTCTCCTCCCAGTACTCGACCTCGGCGTCGGCGATGGCGGTCTCGCACCTCGGACACCAGTTCACGACCCTGACGCCCCGTTCCAGAAGATTCCTCTCGTTCGCCCTCTTGAGGGTCCACCAGGCGGCCTCCAGGTACTCATTCTTCAGGGTCATGTAGGGGTCTTCCCAGTTGAGCCAGGCCCCGAGGGTGTTGAACTGCTCAGTCATCTGGTCTTTCTGGCTCAGGGCGAACTCCTTGCACTTGTTGATGAAATTGTCGACGCCGTAGGTCTCGATGTCCTTTTTGTTCTTGAAGCCCAGGTACTCCTCCACCTTCACCTCGATGGGGAGGCCGTGCATGTCCCAGCCCGCCCGGTCCTTGATGTGGAAGTCGTTCATGGACTTGTAGCGGAGGATGGAGTCTTTGATGATCTTGTTCCAGGCGGTCCCGAGGTGGATCCTGCCCGTGGTGTAGGGCGGCCCGTCGACGAAGAAGAATTTTCTGCCGCCGGTTCTCATGGTTCTGGTCTTGACGTAGATGCCGTTATCTTCCCAGAACTTCCTTACCTGCTCCTCAACCTCTTTCGCGTTGTATTGTCCTGCCACCTCAGAGATCATCCTAGTCCTCCAACAACGGGGAAGGCATAAACAACGTCATATTTAGGCTTTGTCGATTGCCTCGATCGAGATAAGATGTTTAAATGTCCAAATAGTGGAAGGTAGGCCGTAAGTAGCTTAAATTTAACATGTGTTTTAAGTCATTCCACAACCACCAAAAATACAAATTTTATAATTTAATATTTAATTGAAATAATTTATTTTATAAATTTCAGCATATATACATATTGGGCTCGCAACAACTTATTGATTTTGTTGGTGGGATAAGATTAAATAGAACAACACATAGTAACCCGTACAGCGAGCATTATATCAGAAGGATAATCATGACTAGATTCAAATTAGAACCATACTCAATTCGCATTCAAAAACGTGATGAGGATACCAATGAACTACTCAATGTCCCATTAAATAATCTGGATGATGATAATACAGATTTTTTGGCTCTTCGCTATTT
>DAQG01000124.1 GCA_002502785.1 Methanothrix harundinacea
TCACATTCGGCACGCTGCCTTTGTTTTGATTCAGAGCACTCAATTAGTATAATTGAAACTATTGATGTAATAGATTTAGCAGATCCAAAAAAGAGAGAGGGATTTTATAGTGTATTCTTCCTTTGGACGCAGAGGGTCAACCTGACCCCTTTCATAGGTAGTCTAAAAGAATGCTTAGAAAGGGGTAATGCAGTTGTGATCATAGATCCAGTTAAGGAGTTTACCCAGTTTGAGGAAGAATCCATAAAAAATTTTTTAGAGGATGGTGGTAAAATACTAATTATGCTCAATGAAACAGACGGACCTGGGAGAAGTTTGATTAATGATTTTCAAATGGATATCGAAAATACCGAAGGCGATAAGCGAGCTCATAATATTACTATTAAGACTTTACCTATTGAACCATGGGGACTTTCTATTGTAGGTGGTGAACCCTTAAAACCGATTGGTAATAGGACAATCCTCTCTAGATCATCCTATGGGAAAGGCGAAGTAATAGTCTTTGTACCATCTTACATATTTAGAGATGGGATCGAAGGCAATCCAGGATATATGGGTTCAGTAACTATAATACCTCAAGAAGTAGATTTACCTTATGATATTGAAGAACTATATGATTTAGAATTTTATATTTTTGAGGAGGTGATATTTAACGATACGTCTCAGGTTAGTGATTATGGTTTAATCGATCGCAACCAATCATGGAAGAGAAACGCTTATAATCTCGAAGGAGACTTAAGCAGTGGAATGAAGGGAGGAATCATATGACAAAAACAATTACCGTTCTAGCTTTTATAGCCTTAGCTATGCTGTGCATTTCCTCTTTTGCGCAAGAAGATACAGCTAGCTATTGGCTGAACAAAGGCAACGAATCGCGTGAAAGAGCAATAAATGAAACACACAACCAGACCGAGAGGGAGATCTTTCTTCAGGAAGCCCTTAGGGCTTATGATAAAGCCATTGATATTGATCCGCAATCGGCATCCGCTTGGTTTAAGAAAGGCGAACTTCAAATCGACTTTTTGGGCAATTTTGAGGAGGCCTTGCACGCGTTCAACAAATCCACCGAGCTCGACCCGCAATTCGCGGATGCCTGGTATCTGAGAGGCAAAACTCTGACTGCCTTTGGAAACTTTGAAGAAGCTCTGAAATCCTACAACGAATCTCTTAAGATCAATCCGAATTCGTCTGAAGCCTGGTACTGGAAAGCTGGCGTTTTGGCTGAACTGAGCAGGTACGAAGAGGCAGTCCCGGCCTATGATAAGGCCATCGAGATCGATCCCACTCAAGCCTCATACTGGCTGGATAGAGGTGGCGCTCTCAACGGACTTGGTCGCAGAGACGAGGCAAATGCTTCATTCACTAAAGCGGTTGAACTCTATGGTGACACCATTGAGCTGAATCCGAAAAACGTACTGGCCTGGCAGGGCAAAGGTACGGCCCTCTACCATCTGGAAAGATACAATGAATCGATCCAGTACTTCGATAAGGTCATAGAGCTGGCGCCTATGTACTACAGGTCCTACCACTATAAGGGAAAGGCTCTGCAGGACCTCGGACGCAAGGATGAAGCAGAGGAACTCTTTGCCAAGTCCAAAGAGTTGGGTGGCATATAAGTCTCCTTTCTGCCAACTCCTTTTTACGTTCTGCGGCACTATCCATTGGTCATCGGTTAAGCCCACCACTCCTCGGTAAAGCGCTTTCTAGTTACATGCGGATCTACCGCCTCACTGATACTAAATTCTAACGATGTTTTTAAGGAAGTTTCTAATCCAATATAACGAAGGATGCTAGCCAGTATAGAGCCTGCGTTTTCAGTGAAGATATTGCTCCATCTAAGGGTGGTGAATCTTGCCATCTTTGCCTCGGGATTTAAGGCCCGCACAACTCTGTAAATTTTACGGCTTATAAGTAACATGAGTATAGCGATCCAGATCATAGCCTCAATCACTTGCGGATTAGACGTAGGAACCATATCCAGAGCATACCTGCTCTTGAGTTCCTTGAACAGAATCTCTACCTCCCATCGAGCGCCGTACAGCCTTGCAACTTCTTCTGGTCCCAACAATTCGGGAGAGATATTGGTGATGTACATGTGATCCCGCAGCAAGCAGCGGGGTATTCGAATAAAATAGAAAATGACATCATCTGGCCACGTTCTCCACACGTTGTGTAATCCATTGCCGCTGCGGTGAAATAATATATTTTCAAAAATAATAAATTGGGTGGTCGAGGGGTGAGTAGTTACCTGAATTAATATGTGTTGACTTCAGGCATGTTTTCTAAATCTCTTCAGATGGCCCTCAAAATATGGCCTGCGGCCAAATCCGACCTCTCTCCAATTTCGCTTCGCAGTCACCGGAAATCCTGATATAAACAGCCGGAAAAGAGCCATCCATGGCCGATCCCTACGTCCACGGCTACCACCCAAAAGAGAGCACGCGGCTCCAGGACCAGGCCGCTACTCTCGTCGACCTCCTCCACTCCGACACCTTCTACCCGCAGGGTTCCCTCATTCTCGAAGCGGGCTGCGGCGTCGGGGCCCAGACCGTCCCCCTCGCCAAAAACAGCCCTGATGCAAAGATAATCGCCCTCGACATCTCCCGATCCTCCGCCGCCGAGGCGAGGCGGAAAGTGGAGGCGGAGGGCCTCACAAACGTCCGGGTCCTCCAGGGGGACATCTTCCACCTTCCCTTCCGGAAGGGGACCTTCGACCACCTCTTCGTCTGCTTCGTCCTGGAGCACCTGCCGCAGCCCGTCGAGGCCATCTCGATCCTCAAGGAGTTCATAAAGCCGGGCGGGACGATCACGGCGATCGAGGGAGACCACGGCTCTGCATACTTCCACCCCGACAGCCTCGCTGCCCGGAAAGCGATCGACTGCCAGGTGAGGCTCCAGGAGCTGGCGGGCGGCAACGCCATGATCGGCCGGGAGCTTTACCCGCTCCTCACTAGGGCGGGCTTCTCCGAGGTCACCGTCTCGCCCCGGATGGTCTACGCCGACGGCAGCAGGCCCGCGATGGAGGAGGGTTTCACCAGGAGGACCTTCACCGCCATGATCGAGGGGGTCCGGGAGACGGCCCTGGCGGCGGGGATGATGGAACCCGGTGAGTTCGACGACGGGGTACGGGACCTGTACCGGACGGCTGAGGAGGACGGCGTCTTCTGCTACACCTTCTTCAAAGCAACCGGAACGAACTGATGAGTCGAGCCAGACGGGTCGATCCGATCGTTTAAGTCCCTGAACCGGAAGTCGAAAAGGTAATCATCCAGCAAGCCCACCTCGAACACATGATCCGAAACTCTCGCCTCATCCTCGCCCTCGACGTCCTCTCTAGAGAAAGAGCCCTCGACCTCGCCTCTGCCCTGAAGGACAGGATCGACTACGTCAAGGTAGGCTACCCCCTGATCCTGGCGGCGGGCCTCGACATCGTCGAGAAGATCTCCTCGATGACGCCGGTCATCGCAGACCTGAAGATCGCCGACATCCCCAACACCAGCACCCTCATCTCCGAGCAGGTTCTGGCGGCGGGAGCGAGTGGGATCGTCGCCCACGCCTTCGTCGGCAAAGACAGCCTCTCGGCCTGCGTCGACGCTGCCCGCGAGCATGGCGCCCTCGCGTTTGCAGTGACGGAGATGAGCCACCCAGGCGCTGTGGAGTTCATGGCTCCCGTCGCCGAACGACTGGCGAGGCTGGCGGCGGAGTGCGACGTGGACGGCGTCGTAGCCCCTGCCACAAGACCGGAGCGGATAAGCCTGATCAGATCGATCGTGGGCGATCGAGCCATCATCTCGCCCGGTGTGGGTACTCAGGGCGGATCTCCACGGGCGGCCCTGGAAGCGGGGGCCGACTACCTGATCGTCGGAAGGTCGATCACCGACTCGCCGAACCCTGCCGCGTCGGCAGATGCGATCCTGAAGGAGATCCGGTGAGCGGCCGAAATCCCTAAAAACTTTTTTATCCTTTCCCGCGAAATGAGTCTGCCATGATAGTGGCGGAGCTTAGCATGATACCGATGGGGACGGGCACCAGCGCCAGCAAGTACGTGAGGGCCGTCCATCAGGTTCTGAGGGAGTCGGGGCTCAAGTTCGTTCCGGGCCCCATGTGCACCGTCGTCGAGGCCGGGTCGATGGCCGAGATCTTCAAGGTCGCAGAAAGGGCAGACGAGGTCCTGACGGGGATGGGGGTCGGAAGGATCATAACATCGGTGAAGATCGACCACCGGATGGACAAGGAGATATCCATCGAGACGAAGATGGGAGCGATCAAGGAGTAGCACCGGGTTGGCGAAATCGGTCGGAAAAAAGGGTGGGCCCAAAATCGGGCCCTCTCATCTCTATTCTCTTTGCTCAAGCCGCCAAAGTCACAAGACGGCCGTCCACGGATCTTCGGACGTATCACCTCTGAAACCGACGTCTGACAGCCATTTTCGTTCCGGATTCGAATAGACTGTCGTGCGCTCAATAGTCTCCAGGTCCAGGCGGTATATCTTCGTGCCCCAGTTGGCGTAATAAAGGAAGCCGTCTTTGTAGGCCAGTCCCTTTATGGGCTCTTCGCTGTCGGTGAATATCTCTTGAACCCCCCATTCATCCACCTTATAGATGCTTGCAGGCACCCTGTTTCCAGAGCTGAGATAGAGCGTCCCATCCTCACCGAAAGCAAAATCTCCCGCCCAAAACCCGTTCACGTCGGAGAGCACTATCGTTCGATAGAGGACCGGAGCGTCATCCTCGATCCTGTAGATCTTGCCGTCTGCACCCGCGCCGGTGGCCTCGCTGAAATACAGGACGAGATCGCCGTCTCGGTCAAGGTCAAAGGCCAGGTCTCTCACATACGTATCGTGATCGTAGACCACCTCTTCGCGACTCCAACCGGTATACGTCTCCGAACTCCTGTAGATTTTATTCTCGTTGGCGTTGACGTAGTACAGCTTCTCTGGTACGTAAGGATGGAAAGCGAAGCTGTAAAGATTTCTGGACGGTCTCGTGTAGATCGTCTCCTCTGATCCGGCGACCGTTCCGGGCGCCGAAGCGTCCCAGGTAATGTATCCGATGCCGAGAACTCCAGGACTCAAACCTGCAGGCACGTTGACCCTGAACTGGGAGCGTCTCCCCTCATCGGTGAGCACGCAGACGTAAGAGCCTTCGGGCAAGTCGTCGATCTTGATTCGTGAAGAAGAGAGCGTTGCAGCCGTGCAGCTCTCCGCCCCAGCCTGGGCGACTTTGGCGATCGTGGCCCCGTTCATCGGCTCGAGGTATCGTTCCTTCTCGGTCAATGCGTGAAACCAAATATCGGCACCTTGGCCAGTGCCCAACACGCCTTCATCAAGGTCTGCAGTCCATGTCTGGGATATGTTGAGCGATCCTGTTGAATGTGTCTTTACGGATGGCTGACCCGTTCCGAGGCGATAGACTGATCCCGGGGACTCTTTTGCGTCTGCGAAGTAGATCTCGATCGGCGAAGGGGTTTCCTCACCCGATGGACCGATGGAGACCTGGTTGGAGACGTAAACAGCATCACAGCGTCGGTCCGTCAGAGTGATGTAAACCGATTTTGGATGGACTGCTCCACCCTCTACGGCAAACCACAGGTCTCTCAACCCCTCTGGAGATGATAGGGTGCAGAAGCCGTAGATCCTGCCGCCATCCTGGTCGTAGACGTCGACCCAGGTCCTGGAGGCCTCGGTGTTAGTTCCGCAAGGCTGCAGGTCGGGCGCGGCTTCGAAGAGCTCGGCCGGATATTGATTCCAATTGGTGACCGAAAGTTCGTACCGGGTGAACTCGTTGCCACCAATAAAGCGTTCCTCTTTTCCGGTCACCACCAGTTCTGGTGCTGGAAGGTCTGGATGACAAGTTTGAGGCTTTGGCTCGCCCCTCGCGGCTATGGACAACGCGTCCAAACCCAGCTCGCTGGTTTTGGGCTCAAAGCATCGAATCAGATCCCAGTTGGTGCAGGTCACAGCATCTCTGATGAGAATGACATCGCCATCGCTGAAAGCAGGTTCCCCTTCGTAGAGGATCTCGGTGGAGAATCGGATCAGCTCTCTTTTGCCGTCCCTGCCGGCCGTCACCGCGTCCAGGCCGAAGTCAACACCGCGATCGGGTATGCCCGCAGGCACGGATGGTGCGAGCAGAACGGCATTGGGCGCAATCATGATGCCGTCGCGTGTGGAAAGCAGATCCCCGTCAAGGAAGGCGGGTTTACCGATCCCGGAGGGCGTTCCCTCCGTGGAAAACCAGATGTCTACACCGTATTCTCTCAGCATTTCAGGCAGAAGGTCCGGATTTTTCAGCCAATCGTCCCGACTCATCTGGGATGATCGATCCAAGAATCTTTTGATATCCTCGAGGTCTCCAACGAAGTGAACGGCGTCAAGTCCCAGATCCACCCTCAGTACATCGAATTCGGCCAGAAGCGCGCCGTTGGGGATGACCAGGCCGTTGGTAGCCAACAGATCGCCTGCTGAGAATCGCCCCAAAGGATCGTTCAGCTCTGTAGAGAATGCGACCAAGTGGCCCTCGGCATCTATCACGTCAACAGCATCCAAACCGAGATCGGTATCCGCTTTGAATGCTGCCAGAAGCTCTCTATTGCGGGCGAATACGATGCATCCGGGGCCGAGAAGATCACCATCAGAGATGATGGGGTTGCCGTCCTGAGGTATGGGACCCTGGGCGATGAAATCTTCTTCGGTGGAGAAGTAAAATTCGCAGCTTTCGGGAGGCACCTCGGGTGTAGGCTCTGCCGGCCTGAAGCAGTACTTCGCAGCCCCCGCATCACTTAAACCGCAGACCTTGTCCGAGCACCATTCGTATCCTCCGAACTTCTCGGCAGCAACCTCCTCTTCGAGGCATTCGCAGCCTTCGGGACACTCCGCCTCCGGTGGAACATCTTCTACGGGCCTGAAGCAGTACATTGGCCTTCTCAGTTCGTCGTAGCCGCAGATCTCTGGGGAGCAGCGCTCGTATTTGCCAAGCACCTCTTTTGCCCTCTCTTCCGTCATGCAAGCGCAGCCCTCGGGACACTTCGACTCCTCAGGAACATCTTCAACGGGTCTGAAGCAGTACATCGGCCTTCTCAGTTCGTCGTAGCCGCAGATCTCGGCGGAGCAGCGCTCGTATTTGCCAAGCACCTCTTTTGCCCTCTCTTCCGTCATGCAAGCGCAGCCCTCGGGACACTTCGACTCCTCAGGAACATCTTCAACGGGTCTGAAGCAGTACATCGGCATTCTCTGCTCATTGTAGCCGCAAATCTCTGGGGAGCAGCGCTCGTATTTTCCGAACTCCTGCTTCGCCATCTCCTCAGTCATGCATTCGCAGCCCTTGGGACACTCCGGCTCGGGTGGAACATCTTCTACGGGTCTGAAGCAGTACATCGGCCTTCTCTGGCCGTCGTAGCCGCAGATCTCTGGGGAGCAGCGCTCGTATTTGCCAAACACCTCCTTCGCCCTCTCTTCTGTCATGCATGTGCAGCCTTTGGGACACGACACCGTTTCCGGTTCCTGTGGTGTTACAGGCACAAGGGGCCTTATGGGAATCAGTGGCGTTTCCAGCACCTGCTTCTTGATCCAGAACTTATTGCCGGTGAGAATCGATCTATCTAGCGGATAATCGTACTGTATCCAGGTATCGTCGATTACGTCGCCTCCAACACTGTCTGCTCCTGCTGCGATATAGCCTTGGGGCACAGTCACCACTATATCATAAAATTCACATCCGGAAGGAAGCACAAGCTCGTACCATCCCTTAGCATCTGTGGTAGCAGACTCCACAACCCTTCCGCGATTTTTTTGGTCATTGGAGCAGCAGAGTTCCACTCTGACATTGGCGAAAGGCTTGCTCTCATCTCTGAAATCCCCCTCGTAGACGCGGCCCGAGAGCGTTGTGGCTGACGCCTGAAGAGTTTCCTGAATACGACTCCACTCCTTCTCTGAAACGGTGGGCGTCTCCAGAAATGGCAAAGCGTTAGAATTCAATCCGACTAATAGAAGTATGGCAATAATATTGGCGGCACGTATAACTTCGGATCTCATGGTCGACCTCCATGAATAAAAGATAGAGCCGCGTCAGCGGCTCATCCCAGATTGTTCATTCTGCTGCCTCAAGGCAGAAGAAGTCGTAGTCTATGGACCTGTGAGCGTAGCCTGGCTCGCCCCAACCACGGCCGTTGTTGACGATCGTCCTGTCCCAGACCTCGAGCAGTATCTCATAACCACAGGGTGGCAGACCCGTCGTATCCCAGGTGAAGGTCAAACCCGCATCTCCCTGGTCGCTCACGCCAGCATATTTCCTGACCGGCAGGACCAAACCTGGGCAAGGCGGATGCATACCACACCTGTAGCTCAACCGATAGCTGTAGAAATGATCGTCGGTGGCAGTAATCTTGCCGGTGACGGTATCCCCTATCGTGATATCACCACATTTTGCCGTGGTCAGGAATTCCAATGTTGCATTCGGCGGGGTGTTATCGATCACGACCACCACTGGAGAGCTTACGTGCTCGGTGCCGCCCACGTCTTCGACGGTCAGTCTCAGGCTGTACTTGCCATTCTTTCCTCCGGTATTCCAGGGATAATACAGCCCTCCCGTCACAGAGTCAGAGTCGCAGATTATGTCCAGCCATCCTTCGGAGTCTGGAACCCTGTTGACCCGCACCCAGAGGCTCGGCCATATGAATGTCCACTCTTTGAAGGAATCGGTCAGCGGCTTGAAGCTGGAAGGATCGGGTGGCGTCGTGGGGCTGGACCATTCACCATACTCCACTTTGAACCTTCTGCACTCTTCGCAGGATGGCATAAGACCGAGGATCTCCACCGATCCTCCAAAGGGACTGTCGAAGGCTTCAAACGGCGGTGTAGTTGCACTCCAGCCGTTGGCCAATCCGTCGGAGTTGATATTTCCTACGGGCATCCCGCCCACCCGGATGATGGCAGCTCCACAGGGAGGTCTCTCCACACTGCCCAAAACCAAAGATAGAGCATCAAGACCCAACTCCTTTGTCTTGGGCTCAAAGCAACGAGTGATATCTTCGTTGGTACAGATGACGCCATCGCCAAGGAGGAGAACGTCACCATCGCTGAAAGCCAGCTCGCCTCGATATAGAAGCTCGGTGGAGAAGTGTATTAGCTGCCTGTTGCCGCCTCTGTCGGCCGTCACGGCATCAAGGCCAAAGTCAACGCCGCGGTTGGGGATGCCAGCGGGTACGGAAGACGAGAGGAGAAGAGCGTTCTCTGCCACGATGTTCCCCTGAACAGAGAGGAGATCCCCATCTAGCAAGAGAGGCTTCTCGACCTCCGGAGCTGTGCCCTCCGTGGAGAACCACATGTCGATCCCGTACTCCTCCAGAGTTTGGGGCAACATCCCGGGGTTGTCCAACCACTTTTCCCGACTGATCTCGGAGGCGTAATCCAAGAATTTCGTTATTCTGTATGGATCTCCGATGAAATGAACGGCGTCTAGGCCCAAATCGCTCCTGGCTCCGATATCAAAATTGGCCAATAGAGCTCTGTTGGGGATCACAGCCCCGTTGGTGGCCAACAAATCTCCTGCAGTAAATCGGCCGCGGGGGTCGTCAAGCTCTGTAGAGAATGCGACCAGGGGTCGATCTACATCGATGACGTCGGCAGCATCCAAGCCCAGATCCTGTTCAGATTTGAAAACGGCCAATAGCTCCCTGTTTCGGGCGAATACATTGCAGCCAGGACCCAAAAGATCTCCATCAGATATTATGGGGTTGCCATCAGCAGGTTCAGGGCCTTGAGTGACGAAATCTTCTTCAGTCGAGAAGAATACGTCTCTGCAGACGGTTATGGTTTCAGGGATTTCCTCAGCGCCGGGCATTTCTGCTATGCCCTGAACCTCCGTCGACGTGTAGAGGTCGGCCATCTCCAATACGGCTGGCGTCGCCACAACGTTCTCCTGTGAATATGCCGGTAGAGCCATTAAAAAAAACAACAGTAGCACCAATATCATTATTTTCTTCATTTTATACATCCCTCCAGCAGTTCCATTCAGCACTGATTAATCTGAACATTTAATAATGAACATTCAGAACATAAACATTTTTTGGTGCTTTGAAAAATCACGATGTCACTTAGAAGCGAGCTTAAAAAAGTCGGTTCAACTCATAATCAGAATAGAGCCGAGCTAGCAAAGGACTGGTCGCATCACTGGACGGCGCCCTTCACTTCGTCGACGATCTTGCCGATGAAACCCTTCTCCTTCTTCTCCGAGGGCTTTTCCTTCTTTTTCGCGCCCTCAGTACTCTTGGCCTCTTCCTTTCGTTCGCCGAACTCGGCGGCCAGCTCTTCGAGAAGCTCCCTTTGCCTTCCTGAGAGGTTCGTGGGGGTCTTTACGTTCACCCTCACGTGCATGTCGCCGGTGCCTCCAAAGCCGTGAAGCCTGGGAATCCCCTTCCCTTTCAGCCGAAAGACCGAGCCGCTCTGGGTTCCTGGCGGGATCTTTATCCTCGCCTTCTTTCCGTCCAGGGTCGGAACCTCAAGGTCGGTTCCCAGGGCCGCCTGGGTGATCGTCAGGGGAGACTCGTAGAGGAGCTCGTCTTCGTCCCTCCTGTAGAGGGGATGGGGCCGGACGTTCACGAAGACGTATAGATCGCCAGACTCGCCTCCGGGGTCGGGGCTCGCCTCCCCCTGCCCCCCGAGCCGGAGGTGCTGGCCGGTCTCAACCCCCGCCGGGATCTTGACGTTGATCGTCCTCGTCTTTCGGACTCGACCCGACCCTCGGCACTCACTGCAGGGGTCGGATACTATCTGACCTCTTCCCCCGCACTGGGGACAAGTGGTGGAGGTCATCATCTGGCCAAAGGGCGTCTTCTGGACCCTCGTGACCTGGCCGGTGCCGCTGCACTGGGAACAAGTCTCCGGCGACGTTCCGGGCTTTGCCCCCGAACCGCTGCAGGTGGGGCACTTTTCCATCCTCGGAACTTCTATGGAAGTCTCAAGGCCCGCTGCCACCTCTTCCAGGGTCATGCTGAGATCGTACCGCAGATCCCGACCCCGGGCAGGCCCCCGCCTTCCGCCACGACCGGCACCGCCTCCGAAGATCAGATCAAAGATGCTGCCTCCGCCAAACCCTCCGCCGCCTCCGAAGCCGAAACCCCGGAGCAGGTCCTCGAAGTCGACGCCCCTGAAGATGTCTTCCTGGGAGTAGCGGCCGTCGATCCCGGCGTGGCCGAACTGGTCGTACTGCTTTCTCTTGTCTGAGTCGGAGAGGACAGCGTAGGCTTCAGAGATCTCCTTGAACTTCTCCTCGGCGTCGGGCTCTTTGGACCTGTCAGGATGGTACTGGAGAGCAAGCTTTCGATAAGCGCTCTTGATCTCCTTTTGGTCCGATTCTTTTCCGACTCCGAGAACTTCGTAGTAGTCTCTTTTGCTCCCAGCCACTGGCTATCCTCTCCGGCATCCTCGTTTCAAGATCTTCTGGGACCGCATTCGACCTTCATCGACCTTATTTCTTGTCGTTCACGACCTCGAAATCGGCGTCGATCGTCTCGCCGGAGGATGAGGCGTCTGAACTGCCCTGCTGGCTTTGTTGCTGCTGTTGTTGCTGCTGGGCTGCCCTCTGGTACATCGCAGTGGAGAGCTCGTAGACGGCGTTCTGGAGAGTCTCGGACTTCTCCTTGATCTTCTCGATCTCACCGCCTGCAAGCGCCTCTTTCGCCTCTTCGATCGCCTTTTCGATCTTCTCTTTTTGGTCGGCGGTGGCGGCGTCTCCGGCCTCCTTGAGGGCCTTCTCAGCGGTGTAGACGAGGGTCTCTGCCTGGTTCTTAGCCTCGATCTCCTCTTTCCTCTTGGTGTCCTCGTAGGCGTGCTGCTCGGCCTCTCTCACCTTCCGCTCGATCTCGTTCTGGGAGAGCTTGTTCGGAGCGGAGATGGTGATCGCCTGCTGCTTTCCGGTGGCCATGTCCTTCGCCGAGACGTTCAAGATCCCGTTGGCGTCGATGTCGAAGGAGACCTCGATTTGGGGTATGCCTCGGGGCGCGGGCGGAATCCCAGCCAGGTTGAACCGTCCGAGGGAGGTGTTGTCTTTGGCCATGGGCCTCTCGCCCTGGAGGACGTGGATCTCGACCGTCGTCTGGTTGTCGGCGGCGGTGGTAAAGATCTGGCTCTTTTTGGTGGGGATGGTGGTGTTCCTCTCGATCAGCTTCGTGTCGACGCCGCCGAGGGTCTCGATCCCAAGGGAGAGGGGCGTCACGTCCAGAAGGAGGATGTCTTTCACCTCTCCTCCGAGAACTCCGCCCTGGACCGCCGCGCCGATGGCCACGCACTCCATCGGATCGACTCCCCTTTCGGCCTCCTTTCCCATAAAGTCGCTGACGAACTTTCTGACCGAGGGCATCCTGGTGGGGCCGCCGACGAGGATGATCTTGTCGATCCCGGACTTGTCGAGCTTAGCATCCCCAATCGCCTGCGTCATGGGGGCCCGACACCGCTCCAGCACGTCCTTGATCAGCTCCTCCAGTTTCGCACGGGTTAACGTCATGTCCAGATGCTTGGGCCCTGTCTGGTCCGCGGTGATGTAAGGGAGGTTGATAGTCGTCTGGAGGACGCTGGATAGCTCGATCTTGGCGATCTCGACCGCCTCTCTCAGCCTCTGAATCGCCATACGATCGTTTTTGAGGTTGGCCCCAGAATCCTGCCTGAACTTTTCGACGACGTAATCGGTCAGGATCTCGTCCATGTCCCGGCCCCCGAGCTGGGTGTCGCCGCTCGTCGACTTGACCTCGAAGACTCCCTCGCCCGCCTCCATGATGGTGACGTCGAGAGTTCCTCCGCCGAAGTCGAAGACCATGAGGGTCGCCTCGCCCTCTTTGTCCATGCCGTAGGCGAGGGCTGCAGCCGTCGGCTCGTTGATGATCCTGACCACATCTAACCCTGCGATCGTACCGGCGTCCTTGGTGGCCTGCCTCTGGTTGTCGTTGAAGTAGGCGGGAACGGTGATCACGGCTTTTTCCACCTTCTCGCCCAGGTACGACTCGGCGTCCTCCTTGATCTTTCGGAGGATGTAGGACGATATGTCCTGAGGCGTGTAGGATTTGCCGTAGGCCTCCACTCTGTAGTCCTGACCCATCTTACGCTTGATTCCGGTTATCGTGCCGTCGGGATTAGTCGCCGCCTGTCTTCGGGCAGGCTCTCCCACCAGCCTCTGGCCGTCTTTGGTGAAGGCGACGTAAGAGGGAAACGCCTTTCCTCCGGCGACGATGCTCGTACCCTCAGCGCTGGGGATCATGGTGGGCTTTCCGCCGATCAGGACGGCGGCGGCTGAGTTGCTGGTTCCCAGGTCTATGCCTATGATCTTGGACACGTTATCACCTTCTCGAAATCGAACTATTGAATATTTACCGTTTTTTAGAGACCAGGACCTTGGAGAAGCGGATCACCCTGGAGTTCAGGGCGTAGCCGCGCTGGACCTCCTCGGTCACCGTCCCATCGTCGTGTTCATCGGACTCGACCATCATCAAAGCCTCGTGCCTGTAGGGGTCGAACTTCTCGCCTTGCGCCTTGATCGGCTCAAGCCCCTCAGTTTTGAGGACGTCCAAAAGCTGTTGCTGGATCTTCTCCATACCCTCAACGTGCTTTGCAGCCTGATCGAGGCTGTCGAGGACCGGCAAGAGCTTTGATATCAGCTTCTCTGAGGCGTACCTGGAGAGGGCCTCCTTCTCCCGGGCGGCTCGCTTAATTGTGTTGTCAAGCTCCGCTCTGCATCTCAAAAGCTGATCTGTCCGATCTTCTGCCGCCCTCTTGGCTTCTTCAAGCAGTTTTCTCAGCTCTTGGGAGTCCAGGTTCTCAAGGTCCGGACCCGCCGCCTCTTCGACCGGCTCTTTGGCCTTGCTGCTCGTCTCGGACGATGCGGTCTTCCCCTTATTCTCAGAGGGATCATTCGTTTTTTCGCTATGCTTCGCCTTCATAAACCACCCCATCACGTCAGGGGCGTAAAGATAATCGACGAAAAAATCCTGCCCGGATAGAGGCTGGAGGGCATAATCAGCCCTCCCGCCTCGTCTCCTTCGAATTAGCCCGATCTACATCATGGGGGGCATCATCGGCCTTCTGGTGTAGTCGTGGGGACTCTGGCCGGGCTTCGGCCTCAGGCCCTCGACCTTGGCCGCGATCACGTCGTCGACCCGAAGGACGAGAGTGGCAGCGGCGGTGCCGGACTTGATCGCCTGGGTCTTGACCCTGAGCGGTTCGACGACCCCCTGGGCCATCATGTCGGCGGGCTTGCCGGTGTTCATGTCGAGGCCGTAGCTCTTTTTGCCAGCGCCGTGGCTGGACCGGAGGTTCACGAGGACGTCTATCGAGTCGAAACCTGCGTTCTCGGCCAGGTTCAGCGGAATCTCTTCGACGGCGTCGGCGAAGGCCTTGACGGCGAGCTGGTCTCTCCCGCTCATGGTGGAGGCGTACTGTCGGAGTTTCTCTGCCACTTCTATCTCGGGAGCTCCGCCACCGGGAACGATCTTCTTCGACTCGAGGACCGTTCCCACCGACCAGAGGGCGTCCTCAAGAGCCCTCTCAATATTATCCCGAAGCTGCTCGCTCGACCCGTGGATGACCACGGTCACGGCCTTAGCTCCATGGCACCCCTCGACGAAGATCATCTTCTTCTCCTTACCGATCTTCTTCTCTCTGACGAGTTCAGCTGATCCCAGATCCTCTTCGCTCATCTCCAAGGGGTCGGTCACGATCTTTCCGCCTGTGGCCAGAGCCAAGAACTTCATGTCCTCGTCGCTGACCCTTCTTGCGGCTATGATCCCGAAGTTTGCCAGGTATCGCGAGGCGTAAGCTCCGATCCCCTGCTTGCAGAAGACGACGTTTGCGCCGACCTTGGCCATGGCGTCGACCTTCTCCTTCAAAACCTCGTCCTCGCCCTCTCTGAAGCTGCTGAGGCTTTCGGGGCTCGATATGGTGACCTTGGCGTCGGTGGATAGCTTCTTCAGCTCCAGGGTGCTGTCCAGAAGAACGATCCTCGCGCCCTCCACCTTCTTCGGCATATCGGGGTTGAGCCTCTCCTTGTCCAGGACGACGCCCTGCTCAAGCTCCGTGTCCTTCACCGAGCCGCTGCCGATCTTGACGAAATTGACCCTCTCTTCGACGTCCACTTTCCCATCTTCCTCGATGGCCGAGGCGGCGTCGACGCAGATCTCAGCGAGCTTGTCTTTGAAGACCTCGATCCCCTTTCCAGTCATGGCAGTCTCGGCGATCTTCTTCAAGATATCGCGATCCTCCGTTGAGACGGTCACCGCCATCTCTTCCAGGAACTCGTAGGCCTTCTTCTGGACCGCCTTGTAACCCTGAACGATCACCGTAGGATGGACGCCGATGTTTATCAGCTCCTCGGCGTTTTCAAGAAGCCCTCCGGCGATGACGACGGCGGTGGTGGTCCCGTCTCCCACCTCGTCTTCCTGGGCCCGGGACACCTCGACGATCATCTTCGCCACAGGATGCTCGATATCCATCTCCCTGAGGATGGTGGCCCCATCGTTGGTGATGACGACGTCTCCTGTGCCGTCCACCAACATCTTGTCCATGCCCTTTGGGCCGAGGGTGGTCTTCACGGCCTCGGCCACAGCCTTCGCCGCCATTATGTTCTTGCGCTGAGCGTCCTTTCCGGTCTCGCGCTTATGTCCTTCTTTTAGGATCAGTATAGGAGCGTTTGTCAAGCCAGCCAAATCGAGTCCTCCCCTGCGTTTTGGTCATCAGCAGTTTGAAGTTCTATATAAATATTGCGCAATGCCTACCTGGTGTCGGATAATACTGTATATAGACTATATAGGAAAACGCTATATATATGGGTATGGTGAAGTTCGATCACTTGAACGAACCTGCGAAATCACGAAGGATTCAGCTTCTGACGGCGGCATTCCTGATAGTCATGGCAGCCGGGTGCGTGGATGAGGGCGGGAAGGAGAACCTGGTCATCACCGGCTCGACCACAGTTCTTCCCGCCGTGGAGAGATGCGCGGTGGTCTTCAACCTGGCTCAGGACGAGATCGGAGTCCAGGTGAGCAGCGGCGGATCTGGACGCGGAATTCAGGATGTGGCTTCGGGGCTCGCCGACATCGGCATGGCCTCCCGAGAGGTGAAGGAGTCCGAGGTCAACCAGTTCGGGAACCATTTCGTCGAGCATCTCATTGGCTATGATGCCATCGCCGTGGTGGTCAGCAAGGAGATTTACGATGCCGGCGTGACGGGTCTCTCCTCCGATGAGGTATCAAAGATATACAGTGGTGAGATCTATAACTGGAAATATGTCGGCGGTCCCGACGAGATGATACTGTCCGTAGCGAGGATTCCCGGGTCGGGAACCGGCGATACCTTCAACGAGATGATCATGGGCAGCACCAAAGCCGAGACTGAGGGGGTCGAGGTCAACGCCATGGAGAATGCCGAGATAAAGACCCTCATAGTCCAGAGCGACAAGGCCATCGGGTACCTGGGTATAGGATACGCTAAGACCGGCGAGCTTGGGGCAGTGGCCCTCGACGGAATCGCTCCATCGGCTGCGAACGTCAAGAACCGGACCTACAAGTTATCGAGGCCCTTGTACCTGTACACCTGGAACGGAACCAGCAAGACTGAGGCAGAGTTCATAAATTTCGTTCTGGGGCCGGAAGGTCAGAGGATAATGGAGGAGGTGGGCTTCTTCCCGGCCGCAAGTTCCGGTCAAATGTGAACTTGACGGCCGATTTTGGGCCGAATTTTATTTATGGGGTCTTACAATGTCTTTCAAGATTGAGTCGAGGAACCTGAACCTGTGGTACGGCGAGAACCACGCCCTGAAAGATATATCGATCGGCATCCAAGAGAATCAGATCACAGCCCTGATAGGCCCTTCGGGGTGCGGGAAGTCCACTTTCATCCGCTGTCTCAACCGGATGAACGACCTCGTCGACATCGTGCGGATCGAGGGAGAGGTCCTCTACAGCGGCGTAAACATCTACGATAAGGATACGGACGTGGTGGAACTTCGAAAGAACATCGGCATGGTCTTCCAGAAACCAAACCCCTTTCCGATGTCCATCTACGACAACATCGCTTACGGTCCCAGGATTCACGGGGTGAAGAACGTAGACAAGATCGTGGAGGCGAGCCTCAAAGATGCCGCCCTCTGGGACGAGGTCTCTGACCGTCTCGATAAACCGGCTATGGGGCTGTCAGGTGGTCAGCAGCAGAGGCTCTGCATAGCAAGAACCCTCGCCATGAAGCCGGACGTCATTCTATTCGACGAGCCCTGCAGCGCTCTCGACCCTGTATCCACGGCGAAGATCGAGGAGCTGATGGACGAGCTTAGAGGGTCGTACACCCAGGTGATCGTGACCCACAATATGCAGCAGGCAGCCCGGGTTTCCGACTACACTGCCTACTTCCTGCTCGGCGAGCTGATCGAGTGCGGCGAGACCAACGAGCTCTTTGAAAACCCCAAGGAGAAGAGCACTGAGGATTACATAACGGGCCGGTTCGGATGAGTTCATCGACGAAGAAGGGGGAGAGATGAGTCCTTACAGAGAGCGTTATCACAGGGAGCTTGAAGAGCTCAAGATGGACGCGGAGAAGCTGGTGGATCAGGTCGATCTGGCGGTGGCCAAGTCGGTAGAGGCTCTTCGCGAGTACAATGTGGAGAAGGCGCGAGAGGTCATAAGAGACGACCAGATCGTGAACGACCTGAACCTGAGGATAGAGAAGCGGTGCATGCAGCTTTTGGCGCTTCAGCAGCCCATGGCCAAGGATCTTCGGCTGATCGTCACCACCCTTAAGATCGGTATCGATCTCGAGCGTATCGGCGACCTGGCGGTGGACATAGCGAGGATCGTGGTCCACTCCAAGGACAAGGTCCAGGTGAAGAGCCTGAAGAACATACCGAGGATGGCGGAGATCGCAGGAGAGATGCTTGCTCAGGCCAACGAGGCCTTCAAGAAAAACGACGCGAACCTCGCCCGGGAGACGACCAAGTGGGATTATGAGGTTGACGCCCTCTATCAGAAGGTGAGGGACACACTCCTCAAGATCATAGGCGGAAACCCCGACCTGATCGAAGACGCGACCCCGCTTCTCCTGGTGAACAAGCATCTAGAACGGATCGCAGATCACGTATGCAACATATGTGAGAGCATTATATACATGGTCGAGGCGAAACGAGAACATCTCAACTGAATTTGCCGGATTTTTATGGAGACCAGGAAAGTACAGAGGACGGGGAAGTCGACCTTCATCGTCTCCCTCCCCAAGGTCTGGGCTGTGAAGAACGACATACAACCAGGTTCCTTGATCTACATAACCCAGAGCGACAACGGGGCCCTTGTCCTATCCCCCGACAGGTCCGAGAGGGACCTCGCCACAAGGCTAGAGATCGGCGACAAGGTCGGTGACTCCCTGGTGAGGGACATCATCGGTTGCTACGTTTCGGGGTACAGGACGATGGAGGTCACCTCTGCCCACATGACCGCAGACCAGAAGAGGGACATCCACCAGATCGTCCGGAAGCTGATCGGCCCCGAGATCCTGGAGGAGACGGTCAACAAGGTATTGATTCAGGACCTGATAGATCCGGAGGAACTCCAGTCCGAACGGGCCCTTCGAAGGATAAAGACGGTGGTGAGGTCGATGATCCAGGATGCCCTCAGCGCTCTTGTGACCAACGACTGGGATATGGCCGCCGACGTGATCCAGAGGGACGACGACGTCGACCGGCTATACCTTCTGGTATCGCGACAGTTCACCGAGATCCTCAGGTCCGGGTCGGTGAAGCAGGAGTCCCTCGACCCCATCACCGCCTTCAACTACACCAGGGCAGCCACAAACCTAGAGCGGATGGCAGACCACGCTGCCAGGATCGCGGCGATGATCCTCAAGTGCGACTGCACATTGGCCTCCAACATCGTCGAGGAGATGAGCCAGACATCGCCGCAGCTTCTGGATCTCGTCGAGGACTCGATATCGTCCCTTCTTTCACTCAACTCCGGAAAGGCGAACGAGGTGATCGAATTGAGCCGGCAGCTCCGAAGGCAGATCAACCAGATGGTATCCACCACAAACTTCTCAGACGAACACGAAGACGCCCTTCTGAGGATGGTGGTCACCAGCATCGAACGGATGCTCGACTACATAAAGAACATCGGTGAGCTCGCCATCAACCTCAGCCAGACCGTCCCCCTATCCGAGGCCAAGTAGGTGCCGCCCTCTTCGTCCCCCTCCCCCGAAGAGAGGGCGCGTTTATTTTCACTGCAGCATAAGATCGCGTCCAAGATCGTCCTTAAGGATCGGTTCTCGGAAAAGGCGGTCGGCGGGGTTGACCAGGCCTTCATCACGAGAAAAGATGGGTCAGAGATGGTGGTCAGCGGGGCCGTAGCCCTCGACTCCTTCCTTCGGACCTTATCCAGATAGGACTTACGCAGTTAGTGTGGTTGAGACATTATAATTTAGATATTTTATATATTCTTTTATAGCATTTCGAATGACACTTTGCTTGCTCTCGAACCAGCTTCGAGTTGTTCTGATTCTTTCGACTTCAAATCTCAGAAATGCTCTTATTGAGAACAGTATATGCGTCCTCTGAGATTTCCCATTCCGCGCTTGACATCGTTCTACGCCACAAAACTGTTTTATTCCGCGGTGATACTCTTCTATTTTTCAAGACTTGTGTGCCAGTTCTTTTCGATCTGGTTCTTCCATGCCGATCAGATCGGTTGCCCAATGTTCTTCGTCACCGTCTTTGGAAACTATCCGGAACACTTTGGCAAATCCATAACCCTTCAGGTGGACATTTCTACCATCTGAAGGAATGTCTATTGTTGAGATCTGAACGTTTTTTGTGTTATCGGGGTTTACCAGTCGATTTTTCTTGAGTCGAGTTAGCCAATGCCACCCATGGTCACGGATTTTTTTGAGATTATCTAAGCTGGAATACCAACTGTCGAAGAGAACGAAATCGGGTCGGAAACCTCGTTCCTTTGCTTTTTCCAACATGTCCTGAAGGTGATTGTTCTTGGTCTTTCCATCATTGTAGTTGTCATAGATCCGAAAATCAACAGGAATCACGGAATTTCCATCTGTCCATACTAATGTAGTAATATTGATCCCATTAACAACACAATGATGTTTTCCACTATAATGTTGGTAAACTAAATCCATCTTTTTTGCATAAGGCTTATCTAAAGTGGTATCGTCAACGATTAATACCCCTTCTCCGGGTCGAACGAGATGTGATGATTCGATCCACAATGCCCCCGTATCTGGCGGCCATCTTTGTAGAAGTCGAGTAAATGCATCGTGGGTGGGCGAATCTGCCCCCTCCGGATAACATCGAGCTGCTTCAGTACACGTAAAAACGTTGGCAGCAGCCATCAGAAAGTGGATATAGTCCAGATCGCAACACTTGGGTGGATTCAATTTTATACGTCACCCCATATTCGTAGATACATTTGGATGGACCGAATCATCTAAAAATCCTCCGTCAACTGCGTAAGTCCTAATACCTTAAGGTGTTGTCCCCCCCACATTTCTTTACTCTCTTTTCTTGACTGCGTGACCTGTTTTGACACCAGCGCTTATCCTTGATGAAGATGACCGATGACAAATCTGAAACGAAAAAAGAGGAGTTGCGACACGAGGGAACAGGGGTTGAAGGGTGTTTTGAGGCTCATCCTCTCAAAAGATCCTTCACCACACAGGTGGGGTCCTCCCCACAAACATCCCCGCAGTAGTATCTCGCCTTCTGCCGACACCCGCCGCAGACCTCCAGGTACTCGCACTCGCCGCAGGCCCCCTTCAGATGAGACCTGATATCCCTCAGGGCCAATAGTTCGGGAACCGGATTATCGATCCAGATATCCTCAAAGCTCCTCTCCCGGACGTTCCCGACGACGACCTCGGGCATGAAGTGGCAGGGGAGAACGTCTCCACGATGGTTGATGTTTGCGACCTTTATCCCGGCGGTGCACCCGCCGGCGTTCAGGAGTAGCCTTCGGACGCGTTCACGCTTCTCTGGATCGTTCTTCAGCATCTCCAGGAGGTAAGCCCCGTCCATGGGAGAGTCAGTCGAGAGGATCTCGATCTCCTCGTCTTTCAGCTCGACGGCGGCCTCGGCCAGGAACTTGATGACGCTCCTCCTCTCCTCGGGGGATACATCTCGGTCTGAGATCTCGGCCGCCCTCCCGACGGGGACGAGGTGGTATAGGCAGAACCTGGGAATCTCCATATCAAGGGTCAGGGCCAATAAAGCCGGTATCTCGTGCCAGTTGTCTTTGGTGAGAGTCACCCGAAGGCCGGTCTTGAGGTCCGCGTCTCTTGCGTTCTTGAGGCCGTCGATGGCCCTCTGGTAGGCACCATCTACCCCTCTGAAACTGTCGTGAACTTCGGGCCTGCACGAGTCGAGGCTGACGCCGACGTACCTTATTTCGGCCTCTTTGAGGAGCCTTGCGGCCTCCGGCGTTATCAGGGTCCCGTTCGTCGAGATCACCGTCCGCAGGCCCACCTCCTTGGCGTGGAAGGCGTAGGCGTAAAAGTTTCTGCTGAGAAGCGGCTCGCCGCCGGTGAGAATCAGCATCGGTATCTTGAGGGATGCCAACTCATCGACCAGCCTTATCCCCTCTTCGAGCCGGAGCTCCTCGGCAGCGGCGGCCGTGGCGTCTATGTAGCAGTGCTCGCAGGCGAGGTTGCAGTGGCGGGTGATGTTCCACATCACCACGGGCTTCGTCTGGCCCGAGAACCTTATCATGTCGTCAGGGACGGGCTTGCCGATCTCTTCAGCAGCCCTGATGGCGTCCCAGACCGTGGCCTGGTCTGCCAGGGCCTTTGAGAATATGATCATCCTTTCCTCCTGATCTCTTCCAGCATCGATTCGAAGGTGTACGTTTCCGGCACGATATCCACCCTCACCCCGAGCCTTTCCAGCTCCGCTCTGGTGGGCGGCCCGATGGCCGCCACCTTAGCCCGTGCTAGCCTCTCCCGAAGATCGGCTTCAGCGGAAAGCTCTTTCGCCCTCTCGATCAGGTTCTTGGCGGTGGAGCCGCTGGTGAAGGCGAAGACGTCGGGCCTTCCCCGCAGGATCAGCCAGTCGAGCCTGGGGTCATGGGAAGGGGCGATGTCGTAGAGGTGGACCTCGTCCACCTCGACTCCTGCCTCCTCCAGTATCGCGACCAGCTCCGCGCTCCCTTTGGCGCTCCTGAGCAGGAGGACATGCTTGAACCTCGGTGCCAGGGCTTCGGCTAGGCCTTTGGAGCTGAAGCTATCGGGGACGACTGCAACCGAGAGGCCCCGCTCCACCAATGCATCCTTTGTCCGAGGGCCAATGGTGGCAAGGACCGACCGACCAAGTAGATCGGCCAATTCCGCGTCCCTGAGGGCGATCTCGGCTCCAGTGGCGCTGGTGAAGACGACGCAGTCGGCCATCCGTATCCTCTCGAGAAGGTCGTTCGGCAGCGGCAATTTCCAGAAGGCTATGGAGGGGGCTAGAATCGGCCTGAATCCCAGGTCCCGAGCGATCCTCTCAGACTCATCGCCCCGGTTGTCGGGCCTCAGGATGGCGATGGTAGCGGGCCTCAGCTTCTCTGAAAGGGATACGACGTCGCCCACCACCAGTATCGCAGGGGACTTGACGTCGGCCTCTTTTGCCCTCTCGACGATGTCACCCAGAGTTCCGACGACCAGCCTCTCCTCCGGGCTCCATCCCCTCTCGATGAGGGCCGCCGGGGTTCCGGGCGATCGTCCGCCCTCCAGCAGCGCCGAAGCGTTTTCCTGTAGCCTTGCTACCCCCATCAGAACTACGAGGGTTCCCCCAACCTTGGCCAGGGCCTTCCAGTCCAGGTTCTCGTCCTTTCCTGGCTCCTCGTGACCCGTGACCACGGTGAAGGCCGTTGTTATGCCCCGATGGGTGACGGGAATTCCCGCCCCCGCCGGAACCGATATCGCCGAGGTGACGCCGGGCACCACCTCGAAGGGTACCCCCGCACCGGCCAGGGCGAGCCCCTCCTCGCCGCCCCTGCCGAATACGTATGGGTCGCCGCCTTTCAGCCTGACAACCCTCTTTCCCTCAAGCCCCTTCTCCACCAGCAGGGCGTTGATCTCCTCCTGGGAGAGCTTGTGGCGGCCTGGAAGCTTTCCGACATCGATCTTCTCCGCATCCTCGGGAGCCCACCCCAGGATCTCGGGGGAGAGGAGCCGGTCGAACAAGACGACCTCGGCCTCCTCGATTAGCCTCTTGGCCTTCAGCGTCACAAGCTCCGGGTCGCCGGGACCCGCCCCCACCAGATGGACCTTGCCCCTCTCAGATCTTTCCAACTTCCCTCACCGCCTCTTCTGCAAGATCGCGTCCTCCCATCCCCACCAGCTCTTGGCTAAGCTTTTTTGCCCCCCGGAGGTGGTCGTCCGTCGAAACTCTCCCCTCAACCCGAACGAACCTGGACCCGTCCAGGGATAGGACCTCGGCCAGGATCCTTAGCTCCCCCCCCTCCAGCCTGGCGTTGGCAGCCATGGGGACGACACAGGACCCCCCGATCGCCTCCAGGATCACCCGCTCGCACTCGGCCTCAAGCCTTGTGGGTAGGTGGTCTATCTCTCGAACCCGCTCCTCCGCCCGCCCTCTCGTCGCCACCACGGCGATGGCTCCCTGGTTTGCGGATGGAACGAACTTCTCGGGGTCCAGGACGGAGTATCTCGGATGGTAGCCCATCCTCGCAATCCCCGCCTCGGCGAGGACGATCGCCCTGTAGTTCCCCTCCTCGAGCTTTCGAAGCCTCGTATCGAGGTTTCCCCTGAGGCTCTCGATGACCAGGTCGGGCCTTGCCCTCCTGAGCTGAGATGCCCGCCTCATGCTGCAGGTCCCGACGACGGCCCCCTCCTCCAGATCTTCGAGAGCAGCTCCGTCTTCGCTCACCAGGACGTCCAGGGGCGAGTCCCTGGCAAGGACGGCGGCGATCACAAGCCCCTCGGGCCTTTTGGACGGAAGGTCCTTCATGCTGTGGACGGCGACGTCGATTTTTCCCGCCACCATCTGGTCGTCGATCTCCCTAACGAATAGGCCCCTACCCGAGACCCGATGGAGGGGGACGTCCAGGACGTGGTCTCCCTTCGTCTTGACGATCACTAGCTCCGTCTCGGCACCTCTCGCCTCTAGAAGGGAGATGGCGGTCTTTGTCTGCCGCAGAGCAAGAGGGCTTCCGCGGCTCCCCACGATCAGTCTCTCAGGTTTGACTTGTAAGCCTCCAGAGTTTGGTTGATATCGTCTTCAGAGTGGGCGGCAGAGAGGAAGTTAGTCTCGAACTGGCTCGGCGGGAGAAATACTCCCGACTTCAGCATCCTTCTGAAAAAGGCGAAGTAACCCGCCTTGTCGCAGTTGAGGGCTTCAACATAGTTCTTTGGAGCATCGCCGAAGAATATCTTGAACATGGAGGCGATCCCGACCACCGAGTAGCCGAGACCCAGGTCCTCGACGATATCCGAGAGGGCCTTTCGCAAGTTGTCGCCCCTGGAGTTCAGCCTCTCAAGGACCTTTTCCCTCTCGAGAACGTCGAGGGTCGCCATCCCTGCTGCGAGAGAGGTCGGGCTACCGTTGAAGGTTCCAGCCTGGTATATACCGCCGCTGGGCGCCACCATCTCCATCAGCTCCCTTCTGCCGCCGACGACGCCGATGGGAAAGCCGCCGCCGATTATCTTGCCCAGAGTCGTCATGTCGGGAACAACATTGTAATGGGTCTGAGCACCGCCGAGGCTGAGCCGAAAGCCCGTGATCACCTCGTCGAAGATGAGGACGACGCCTTGATCTTTCGTCAGCCTTCTCACCCCCTCCAGGTAGCCTTTCTCGGGGAGGATCGGGCCGATGTTTCCAAGAACCGGCTCCATGATCACCGCCGCCACCTCGCCATCGAACTCTGTCAGGGCGGCCTCGATGGCTGAAAGGTTGTTGTAGGGGACCAGGAGTGTGTTTTTTGCCGTGTCCTTCGGAACGCCGAGGGAGTCGGGAATCCCCAGGGTTGTAGCCCCCGAGCCCGCCTTCACCAGGACCGAGTCGTGGGCTCCGTGAAAGCCCCCCTCCACCTTGACGATTCGATCTCTGCCGGTATAGCCCCGGGCGATCCTTAGGGCTGCCATCGTCGCCTCGGTCCCGGTGTTGACGAACCTGAGCATATCGATGCTGGGATAGAGGGCTGCTATCCTCTCGGCGAGTCTTATCTCAAGCTCCGAGGGGGTGCCGTAGAGCCAGCCTCGCTCCAGCTGACGGACGACCCGCTCCATGATCTCGGGGTGCCGATGTCCCAGGATCATGGGGCCGTAGGCGAGACAGTAGTCGATGAGCTTATTTCCGTCCACGTCCCAGAGGTAGGGGCCTTCGGCCCTGGAGACGTAAAATGGGTATGGGGAAATGGCCCGGACCGGGCTGCTGACGCCCCCCGGCATCAGCCTCTTTGCGACCTCGAAGAGCTTGCTAGAGGCATCAGAACTCATGAAACATGCACCGGAGAGGATGACCAGTTGAAGATTAATCAACCTTGCGATTAGATGGCCGTATCGTAATAACTTTTGACCCGTCCTTCTGCCGAAAAGGAATAACATTCCGGGATAGAACGGAGGCCCGGCGGGAGAGGTCAGACGATCTCCTTCCAGGCCCGCTCCTCCGCCCTTCTTGAGACCTCCCTCAGGGGAAGGCCGACCTCCGATGCGATCCTCTTGCAGTCCTCGTGCTCGGCCTTGATCTGGATTTTCTCGTCTCCGAAGAAGCTCACCTTTACACGGACCTGGAAATTTCTGCTTTCTATTTCAACACCGACCGTCCTCTCCTCTCTTTTGGCGACGAACCGGTGAAGGCTCGGAAAGACCCTGATCCCTAGGCTTCCCGTCTCCCTCATCACGATCCGGGCGAGCCGGTCCATCTCCTCCTTTCTCGCTATCACCTTCACGATGTTCGCGGGCCTCCCCTTCTTCATCAGCGCAGGGACGATGGAGACGTCCAGGGCCCCCTCGTCCATCAGGAGGTCGATGAGGTTTCCCAAAACCTCTCCCGTCACGTCGTCTACGTTCGTCTCTAGCTGGACCACCCGGTCGTGGTGAGAATGGGCATGGAAATGGGAATGAGGATAGCCGGGGCGGGCTGACTCATCCACCACCAGTTTGCCGACGACCCCCCGGAGCAGGTTTGGAATCTCCAGATCCTTTGTTCCCGAACCGTATCCTGCGGCCTCGGCCCTGATGAGGGGGTAATCTTCGGCGATCTCGTCTGCAAACTCGGCGAGGATCGCCGCTCCCGTGGGGGTCAATAGCTCTCCCTCAACGGGCCCACCCCTCCAGAGGAGGCCCGAGGACTTCAGAACTTCAAGAGTTGCCGGAGCCGGGACCGGGAGGCGGCCGTGGGCCGCGATGACCGTCCCCGATCCGACGGATATCGGAAGCAAAAAGACCTTCTCGACCCCGAGGCTCTCAAGCCCTGCACAGCTCCCGGCGATGTCGGCCAATGCATCTAGAGCCCCGATCTCGTGAAACTGCGCCTCCTCCCGATCGACGCCGTGGACCCTGGCCTCGGCCCCGGCCAGGATCTCCATGATCCGGAGGGCCCGGGGCGAAAGCTGCGACCCCCTTAGAATCGATCTCGCTTCCGCGAGGGTTTTGTACCTCTTTCCGCCCGCCTGGATCTTCACCCTCGCGGCCCCTATGTGGTGCTTTTCATCTCTGGAGATCTCGAGGCTGCAGCCCACAGACTCCACGGCTGCTTTCACCACATCGAAGTCAGCGCCCAGGTCCAGAAGGCAGGCCATGATCATGTCGCCGGAGGCCCCCGAGGAGGGGTCGAAGAGGAGGACTCTCATGGTCGGTTGGTAATGTGCCGCTTTTTTAAATATGAATTGGTCTTCTGCGGTTCGATTGGAGTGCTAGTGCTAATAGGACGCTGCATAATAGCGCTTATTATGGCGAGATGGATCAAAAAGGCGTCCTGCCAGAAATGCAAAAAAGAGGATAATTCGGGCCTCTAAGCCTCTGCCATCCTCTTCGCCCTCTCCTTCTCTGCCAGGAAGACGTTCTCGTTCAGCACATCGCATGCGTTCTCGTTCTTCCACCAGGCCCATCTATCCTCGCCGAGGGCGTCTGATGCCGCGCGGATGTCTGCAAACTCCTGGTCGTAGACTGTGTACTCGGGGCTCAGGGGTACCATCGACTGGCCTCCGACCTCAGAGAAGGAGGGGTCAACCTTGACGACCTCGCCTTTCTTGTTCCTCACCAGAAGCCAGACGTGACCGTCGCCCTTCCCGGCGAAGTCCTCGGAGTATGCGAAGGAGACGTCAAATCCGTGGCTCTTGAAATACCACTCGTAAAAGGCAGCCCTCTCGAAGACGTCGAGGTCTGCGGCGTAGCCTTTAATGGAACTGCTGTACCTGATCACGTCATCGGGGTTCTGGACGTCGGCTGGCTTCAGCTCCAGATAATAGGGGTCCGGTATATCTCCTCCGCAGAAGTCGCCGCCGAGGGGTCCGTCCAGCCCCTCGTCGCCGCGCAAGAACGCATAAGCTCCAAGAAGGATCAGAGCAACCACCAGGAATGCCCACTTTTTCGCCAGATTCGCGTCCTCCTGTGATCAGCTCAGGCTCAAAGGCCCCGTTCCGCGAGGATCCTGCCCACCTCGTCCTCCACGATCCTGCGAACCTCCTCATCATCGACTCTGCGACTGCCGCTCCGGTGGGGCTCGAAAATGCCAGAATCCCGGCTCGTCCTCTGGAAGATGTTCCGCTCGTTGAGGAAGAAGGGCTTCTCACCCCTCTCGATCCTGAGGAGGGACTCTTTCAGCCGCTCTTGTATACCATCCTCCCCGTAGAAGTAATCCTCGATGGCCCTTCTCGTCAGGTCCGGCATCCCCTCCGCGACAAGGTTGCTCTCGGGATCGTTCATGTACTTTAGGGCCATCCTGATAACTCTGTGAAGACGGTACTCGAGGTTTCCCTTCACCTCGCATCCCCTCTCCTCGCCGTAAGGGTTTCTGAGAAGAATCAGGATCTCGTCCATGTGGTTTTCTCCCAGCTTCCTCCAGGGCTCAATCCTCTCTTCAGAAAGTCCGGTGTACATAGCAACCGCCCTCACGATCTCGTCGAGATCCATGAACCCTCTTGTGAAAACGTAAGCCCTCTCGGCCTTCCCCGGATCACACCCGAAGAGCCTCCCCTCTGAGAGGGCCTTTTTGACGAGGTTCTCTTCAGGGTCCTTTCGCCTCTTCTCCCGATGGTAGCATGGAACCAGGATGGGGGGTCGGTCCAGCCCCTCTACGAACTTCTCCCGCATCGCAAGGCTTGGCGGGTCCTCTCCGGGATAGTGGCGACCAGCAACGAAAGGCCTCATGGCCTGGTGAATGTAATCGTCTATGGCGGAATAGTCCTGGCCGAACTTCTCGACCATGATCTGATTGTCGATCATGATCACCCCGTCCACTCCCACACCGACTTTTTTGGTGATCAGATCGTACATGGAGATGGTGGCGCCCAGATCTCTCTTCGCCTCCTTCGCCCTTTGCTGAGGGTCCACCCCCTCTTCGGTGAGCACCCCCAGGACGAAGACGGGATAGGCGGGCCTCTCCCCTCGGATGTACCTGGTTATGGGGTTGACAAAACCGGTCCCGGTCCCACCGCCGAGAGAGACTATGAAGAGGATACCGTCACACATCTCCGATCCGCCGTTGTTGTCCTTTTGGCCTGCAAGAGTTGTGTAAGGTCGTATCTGATCCCAGGCTGCTCTGAGGATGGGGTTTTCCGACTCGTGCTCAGAGAGGGCGGTCCGTTTTACGTCCTCGTCGCTATCGAAGATCTCAAAGACGGCCTTCAGAAACTCAGCCTGCCTCATAAACCCCTGCTTTTTGACATCGTATCCGTAACGGTCCACGATCAGCTTCGAGGTCTTTGATTCCGAGCCAATGACGTCATGAGGTATGAAAAAGCCGGGATAGCATCCTCTATCCAGAGAACCGAAGAAGTTCTGATTGTCGGTCTCCTGGACGTCGGCCTCAAGCCATAACCCCTTCACCCCCCCGAAAGAGACGTGATCGCCCAGGGACTTCTTCAGCAGGGTGACATCCTGGTTTTTGAGGAAACTCTCTACCAGATGTCCTCCACAACCCCCGATTCCGACTATACACAGTTTCATCTCATCCCTCCCAAGGCATCGGCATAAATCGGCCACAATAGCGCGAGCTGCGAGGCGAAGAGGGCCAGAAAGGCCACTATTCTCGAACCCAGCTCCACGTGGGGAAATATCGTTCCCTGCTGGACAGATAGAACGATGGAGATCGCAAGCAAAGGCACCGTTAGCATTATGGCGACTTTCTTGTTTCTCGACAGCTCATAATAGCCGTAAATCTCTCTTGGGATAAAGGCGGCCGCAACGAGCGTCAAGAGTAGCACAATTAGGCCGAAAGTCGCAAACCCCAGGGGGCCTGAAGAGATGGTTGGAACCTGGTAGTAGTTGTAATGTGGGAAGATCTCTGGCGTCAGGAAGTAGAAGTAGGCGAAGGCCGCGAAGAGGAGCATCCAGGCGGTAGCAGCCGCAGCGTTGAAGTTTGAGCCCTGCCGGGTGAACATCTCTTCTCGAAGTTCGTCCCCAGATATCTCGCCGCCGTTGGTGGTGGCTGCAACCCTCCGGTACGTCCTCTCCATGTTCAGCCTATGGAGCACGACGCCGAGGGCCAAAAGAAGAACGAAGAGCCCCAGGCCCAGAAGACCGTTCGAAGAGACGCTGGCTAGAGCATTCGATAGCGCTCCGGGAAACAGACTCGACGATGATGATATATCGACAGCTTGGACGCTCGCCACCGTCTCGTTCAGGCTGCTCATCTGTAAAGCCTCCTTTCAATCATGATCCCACCGACCAGCGCCGCCAGCAGAACGACGAGGATGTTCATCACCGTCACCCTCGAGTATATCGGATACTCGACTATCCTCGGGTTGATCCCACCTCCAGATAAGATGTCTGTGGACTCTCTGGAGTTTTGGTCCGTCGCCGAGTACTTGAAGTAATAGGTAAAGCTTTGGTTGGCGTCGGAGACGTCGAAGGGTTGAATATCGAAGAGGACGTCCTGCGCCTCCTCAGAGGCGTTGATGACGATGGTATCCTGATACTTGTTGGGATGAGACGGGGTGCTGGTGTAAAGGTCTATTCTCAGGTTACTTATCTCCGGATTCTTCACCTTGAGGCTGAACCTGTAGTTCTGCCACCAGTATCGGTTTTCGTCTGCGGGATCTTCATCAGGGTCCGAGACGAATATCTTGGGGCTCGGCAAAAGGCTGGGTCCGGAAAATATCCCCGTATTGTTGCCGTTGAGTCCGTCGCCGTAGGTGTAGAAGTAAGTGAAGTTCTTTCCTGCATCGCCCTCTCCAAAGAAGCCATACTCGCTGGCGGAGAAGGTGACATTACTCCCAGATTTAACGTATTGGGTCTCGTTCTTGAGTTCCCTCGTCTGGTCGTCGAGGACGTGGAGGGTAACATTTACCATGTCCCCATCGGTGTCGACGAACCGGGCTTCGTATCGGATCGGATCGTTGTACCTGGCCCTGGCCGGGTCGACCCTGATGCTGCCCTTGTCAACTTCGGGAGGGCTGTTGATCAGGTTCAGCTCGAGTTCGCTGTAGTAATCATCCACCTGATAGGGCTTGCCGTACATGGTGTCTGTGTAATAGGTGCTGTGCATATCGTTGAACCATATGCGGAAGGTAGCGTTTCCCACCTCCTTCGAATCCGAGAAGGGGGTTATGCCAGACCAGTCCCTGTTGGTGGCGTTTTTCTTTTCGGAGTACTCGTTGGCGAGGATCACCCTTTGAGATCCGACTCTGGTGAAGTTCTTCTCACCTGGGCCCTTCGCCTCAAGCCAGAGGTAAACGTCCGAACGGACCTCGATGGGGTTGTCGTTCTTCACCCAGGCGTAGATATCCAGCTTGTCGTTTCTGGTGATATCGGTCTTGCCTGAAGGGTACCAGATCAGGACCGTGGGTACGGTGTAGTCCTTGGGCGGGACAAAGGGTATGTGGAGAATCTTCTTGAGGTATTCGAACTTGTCGGGATCTTCCTGTTTCCATTTCTCCAGGTTGCCGACCAGGTCATCCAGTTCGAGCTTGACTATCTTCTTGCCTCCACTGGTGCTGCTGGATTCTCCACCGCTGCTCCCACCGCTCGATGAAGGAGCCGATTTTGGCGGTGAGGGGCTCACCCCCTGGGACTGTGCCGCCAGGGGGAGGAGCAGAAGAATTATGATGAGACATGCTGCGAATCTCTTCATATTAACTCCCCACCGGCGTGAAGTCTACCTCCAGACGATACGGGTACCCCACCCACTCAAGCCTCTTCCACTCGGCGGCCTCTGAGGCGTATACCTTGGGATCTTTTGCGAGGGTCCAGACGGTCCGGTCCATGGTGTAGACCAGATCGACTGAGAGGCTGCTCAGGGATGAACGCACCTCCACGCCGTAAGTGTAGACGTAATCGCCGCGCGCCTTGTCGTAAGTCACGTTCCATGTCTTGTTTCTGAAGTTGGCCAAAATCTCCGGGCCACTGAATCCGTCCTCGCCGTCCAGGAACCTGCTATCAGAGAGGAACCTGAACTTCGACTCGCCCAAGAAGGGATCGGCGAAGGGCAGCTGGTCTACTGTGAAGTTAAGAGATCTCTCGGTGAAATTGTAGCTCAGAGGTTTACCGGCCTCGATCCATGTCTTGTGGACGGGATCGTAAACTTCCAGCTTCACCACCATGGGTTCGGTGCTCTCGACAGAATCTATCTCCACCGAATAGACGTAAGGCGTTCGGACCAAGCTCTCCGCCGGTGAGTGGAAGCTCGCATCCCAGGCTCCAAGAGACACGTTGTTGGGCGAAACGCTGCCGAGGATCGACTCCTTGACGAGGTTCGGCCCCTGGTAAATTGTGGGGGGTGAAGCCACGCGTATGAACCTGTAGCTAACGTTGCCGGCGACGTCACCGTCAAAGGATACGTCCCTCCAGCTGATCCGAGGGTCGCCGTTGTAGGTGGCGATCCCTTGAGACCTCCAGATGGAGGTGCCCGGCTCGCTCGTCTGAAGTTCGATGTCACAGACCGGAAGGGCCGTGTTGACGTCCACAGAATAAGTATATCTAGCAACGGTGCTGCCCCTGTTTGGAGTGGCGGAGGCGTTCTCATACTTTATCAGGACGATCTCAGGTCCCAGGTATACCTTCCCCTCATCCTCGCGACTGGTGCCGAGAGGGCTCTCAGAGTCGGGGTAGTAGAAGCTGAAATAATACGATGAGGTTCCCTCTGAACCGATCGTCTCGCTCGGCATGACGCCGGACCATTCCATCCTCTGCCAGCGGGTGGCGTTGCCGTACCTATTCTTCTCGACGAGCTTGAACTGGTTTTGATCTATGTCCCAGATGTTCAGACCGACGTCCAGGTTCTTTGAGCCCTTAAAGTCGAGAGCGTAAGCGAAGGGCGTGCCCGAAAATCCGTCCGCAGGGTCGACACTGGCGTTCCTGTATTCGTAGTCCACAGGCCAGAAGGGCCCTTCGAAGGCCTCGGTCTCTTTTCGTCCCACGAACCTGTAGTGGGCCTTGATGAAGTCGAAGTCGAGGGAAACGTTATCCCACCTCAAAGTCTGCCAATTGCCGATGTTGGTGTAGTTAAGGCTCCCGCAGTCCTTCCAGGGGCCGATCACCTCTGGCGCTGTCTGGAGGGTAACCACATCCACCGCGCTCGAGAATATGTCGATCCGATAGTTGTAAAGGGTCTCGTTGGTGCCCATCTTCGGGAAGACCTCGGCGTTCTTGTAGACGGTGATCATCTTGATCAGGGCGGGCTCGCCGTCATAGCCCTCAATGGTCACCGGATCTCCAACGAGGGGCGTGATCAACACCCTGTACCAGCCCTTCTCCCAGCTGCTGGTCTCGTTCTCGTCAGAGGCCCATTTTCCGAATGCACCACGACTCATCTCCGGCGATCTGAAGTTGACGTCAAACTTGATATCTTGAGACGAGTGGGCTGTGAGGCTGACGTCTGATGTATACTTTTTTGAGGCGGTGTAATCAGTGTAGTCGGGTCCGACTTCCATCTCCACCACGTAACGCATGGGGCACATCATCGCATTTGTCAGGTGAACGTTATAGACGATAGGCTGGTTGACGTTGAAGGGCATCTTTGAGGTTCCGACCTGCTGGAAGCTCATCGAAGCTTCCGATTGACCAGAAGCTGGAATCAGAACTAGTGTGACCACGACAAAAACGAGTAATGCGCATTTTGGAGATCTCAAGCTTTCACGACCCTCCTGATTTCTGAGATTATTTCTGAAATTACCTTGGAGGCTATAAGAAATGTCTCTATTAAATGTTAACGGATGAACTGATGGGCAGCTGCCACCAAAAGAAAAATGTTGAGGCGAGATTCACGCGTCGATCGCCTTGCTCGCTGCCTCGACTCCGGCACCCAAGCGGGATATAACGCCTTCCTTCTCAAGGACCAGCTCCAGGGTCTGGATGGTCCTCAGGACGTCAGCCTCGGTGCAGGCGCCCATGGTTCCGATTCTGAATATCTTGCCCTTGAGGCTTGATTGTCCGCCGGAGACGACGACGCCGCGTTTTCGCATTCCTCCGCGAAGCTGGCCATCGGTGATGCCGGTTGACATCTTCATGGCGGTGACGGTGTTGGAGTAGGTGGAGTGCTCGTTCACCTGGGGGAATAGCTCGATCTCAAGAGCTGATGCCGCCTCTCTTACGCCTTCCGCAAGCCTTGCCATCCGCGCCCGCCTCTCAGGAAAACCTTCTTCAGCGGCCATGTGGAGCGCCTCCTGGAGGGCGTAGAAGAGGGAGACTGCTGGTGTGTAAGGCGTCTGATTCTTTTTCGACTTATCGAGGTGGGCCTTGAGGTCGGTGTAGTAGCCGCCCTTACCGTCTTCCAGCATCTCTTCGGCCCTCTTGCTCACGGTCACCATGGCGAGGCCTGGAGGGACTGCAAGACACTTCTGAGATCCGGTAATGGCGATGTCGATGCCCCACTCGTCGGTGAGAAACTCGTTTCCGCCGACGGAGGATATGCCGTCCACGATGAATATGGCATCGTGCTTTCGAGCAAGCTTTCCGACTTCCTTGGCAGGGTTGACGATCCCGACGGAGGTTTCGTTGTGGACCATGGCGATGGCTTTTGCGCCCTCTTCAAGAGCCGCCTCTATCCTGTCCAGGTCGAAGGGCGTGCCCCAGACGAAGTCCAGGGGGACGGCCATACCATACCGGTCGCCGAGCTCCGTGAACCTTTCGCCGAACTTGCCGTTGGTCACGGTGACGATCTTGTCCTCTTTTCCGATGATGCCGCCCACGGCCGCCTCCATGCCGGCGGTTCCGCTGCCGCTCAGGACCACGGCGTCGTTCTTCGTATCGAATAGTTCCTTGAGACGCGCCCTGCAGTCTTCGTAGATCGTCTCGAAGTCAGCGCTCCGGTGGCTGACCATCGGCTTTGACATGGCCCGGAGCACCCTCTGGGGCACCTTGACCGGCCCTGGAATCATGAGCAGTGTGTCCTCGATATCCAAATCAGATCCCTCGCAAGTTACACCACGGGAAGTCTATATAAATCTAGCTTTTATCCGTTCTGCGGTCTTCCAGCTGCGTCTCGCAAAGGGTGGAAGGTCGCCGTGCTCTTTCACCCAATTTTCGAGGAACCGGATGGTGGCGGGATCTGAGGGGTAACCGCTCCCGATATCGAGACCAAGAGTTCTCTCAAGCTCCCTTACCGACCTGTCCCTGCTCACCTTGGCGAGGATCGAGGCCGCGGCCACAACAGAGTGGTTTTTGTCGGCCCTGTGCTCGGCGATGACCTCCATACCGGTCCCGCTTCCCTCTTTAACCCTCCGAGCGAACCGTTCCGGGTTGACGTCGGCGGCGTCCAGGATAGCCCTGTCTGCCGAGAGCTTCTCCACCACCTTCGAGAAGCTTTTGACCATGATCTCGTTCATCGTCATAATCTGGCGAAGCTCGTCTATCACCTCCGGCCGAACTTCCAGGACGTATCTGTCTCGAGCGATCGTCTCGATCTTGGCGGCGAGATACTCCCGTCTCTGGGGTGTGAGGAGCTTAGAGTCCTTGACGCCCAGGGCCGCCAGGTCGAAGAGCCGGTCCTCGTCGATGACCACGCCGGCCACGAACATCGAGCCGATTACGGGCCCCTTTCCAGCCTCGTCAGCGCCCAAAAGTCGCATTGCCGAGTTTGTTGGGGCTGGGAGTATTTGAATCGATCGAAAACCATGCAACGAATATGATGATTGTATAAAAATTTAATAACAAATATTGAAGAAAGAAAGAGCGCCCATCGGCGCTCTAATTGCTCATACGTATGGCGTTGGGCGTTAAGTAACCAAAGTTCCGCGGATACGCCGTGGGGCTCGATACGTCAAAGTATACCACGTCGGGTCCGTCGTAAATCGGCGGGCTGGGCCAGGTGCTGATCAAAGCGCCTGGTTCGGTGTAGAGGTTTCCGTTGGCGTTGATGAACCTGACCACCCCTCTCGCCCCCGGCAACCACAGGTTGAAGCTGGGGCCGGAATGCAGGACGGAACAAGCTGCACCGTTATCCGGATCGAAGTCGAGAACCCTCGTGCCCGGCAAGTCTACAGTTGAGTTCAGCCTGACGTCTCCCGTCCCGATCGTCCCGAGCGGAGTTACGGTTTTGATGTAAACCGGATCGTTCAGATCGTACTGCCCAAAAATTGTGCCCTCGTCCACGAAGACTATCCGCGGAAGGGTGGGCGGAAATGCCGTCAGCTTCTGTCCGAGATCGACATCCCCCGGAACCACTTTAGATCCGGCAGCAAAAGGTCCAAAGGCTGCAGGCGTGAGCCTTATGTCGTTGGGCCGGATGCTAGTGATCTCCGTCACAACGACATCACCGACGTGCAGATACATGACGTCATCCTGATCAAATAAATTCACGTTCGGCCCCACGTCCCAGTACCCCATCTGCACCGGAGTTTGCGTCATCGTGCCGGCAGAAGCGAAGTCCTCGACGATCTTTCCATCCTCCGGACTCGAGTTGGTTATCCTGTACCCGAACTGGCCAAAGGCCCCTCCGATACAGAGCATAAGGATCAAGGTCAAAAGGGCGCAAGCCCTCATAGACGTTTTCATGTTATCCTCCAGAGATATCCTAAGACCTTTAAACTGCTAATCACGCAGAAAGTCGGACGTTGTTCGTAACCACAAACCCGAAGGGATAACCTCCCATCGCAACGCTGGGAAGAGATACGTCTATGTAAACGGTGTCGCTGTAGTCGTAGATCGGATCTCCATTCCCGTTCACGTTGCCGTTGGCGTTGTAGAACCTGAGGGTGGCTATCGGCCCACCGGCAGATAGTGGCACGATCATAGGAATCGCGGGTCCATCGTTGTCAGGATGGTAGTCAAGCACCTTCGTTCCTGGAGAAAGGCCGCATACCGGATCCAACCGGACATCTTTGGTGGCGGTCCTAGCACCGATGGCTGCAGGGGTCATCGCCAGGACGTAAACCGGGTCCTGAAAGTCGTACCCTTGGCTGCCGTAGAGATCCGCGTAATAAATACCGGCTGCTTGGCCCGGCAAAGCGCTCAGAGGCTTGTTTATGTCGTTGTCTGTGGATATCACTTTGCTGCCTGCAAGATATCCGTAATAATCGGTGAGCCTTATGTCATTGGCGTCGATGATGCTGTTTCCCGAAATGTCCAGATATATTGTGTCACCGTCGTCGTAGAGCCCTGGATTCGATCCTGTATCCCAGTAGCCTAGATTTGGGTTCAGCGGCGATGGGAAATCGTCGAGATAAAGCCCAACATCGGCATCCCCAGTCATTACCTTAGACCCGAACTGTCCCAAAGCACCATTTAAGCTCAGGGCCAAAACCAGTCCGGTCAATATACAAACTCTCGTTAATCCCTTCACATTAACCCCCCTTCGTATTTCTAATAATAGTTTACAGTCTATCGTAATCTTATAAGTACTTTTTTGGGGATTTAGGGAGATACAGGGGATCTCTAACGCCGATAAGCAATTTAAATCGATGAAAAACTTCCGATCGGCACATCATACCGAAAAAGAGTGCGCCTAAATTGGCAACATCCAGAGAGAAACAAAGACTCCTGATATGAGAAACTCGATATCTTTGACACCCTCGCCTCCTAATAAAAAGAAGGCGAGGGGTCGGCGAAAGTTCAGATGGACATTCTGGCATCGTTTATGGTCACCACGTAGAATGGGTACTGAGTGTCCATGTAGACTATGTCCCCCCTATCGTATATGGCGTATCCTCCATTGTTGATGTTTCCGTTGGTGTTGAAGAAGCTGAGCATCCCTGGGAGGGTTGAGGTCTTGAGGCCGTTATCCGGATCGGTGTCGTTAACCCTGCTTCCCGCCGGAAAACCCTTATAACTGGTGATACGGACGTCGTTGGAGTTAATCTCGCCCGGCACAACGTTGAGGTATATAGGGTCTTCCAGGTTGTAGGCCCGGTCTCCCCCCGCATCGAGGAACCGCAGCTCAGCCCTGGGAGTGGTGCTGGTACCAAACTTGGTCAGCTGCTTTCCTATGTCGTTGTCCGCTTTGGCCACCTGCGATCCTGCTGGAAGCTCGCCGAAAGGCGTTAATCGGACGTCGTTTTCACTGACAACGTCGTCACTGGGATCGATGTTTACGTAGACCACATCATCCCGATCGAAGACGCCCACGATCCCCCCATCCCAGAAAGCGAACTCAGGACCCATGTAAAACGGGCTGAGGGCCCCAGACTCGTCTAAATCGTTCCACATCACCTTAGATCCGTATTGCATATCGTCGCTGGCCCAGGAAGCGGAAACGGCGACCAGGGTCAGAACCAGCATCAGCAAAACTGGCCTGCCGAAAGGAAGATATCTCATCATGAGTCACCCCACATCAATTCTTATTACTCCCCTCTTTGTGAGATGTATCTTTCTCCTATATCACATATAAATATTGCTAAAATGATACGCTTGATATTCAGCGCAAAAGCGGTCCATCAACTCCGAGAAAAAACAAATCAGGGACCAAAATAGTCAAAGCTGGCCGAGAAGATTATCGGACTTGTCCGCGAATCTCGACCAGAATTTGGCTACATCTATTTTGGTTACATCTTCTCACGAAGTGTTCTCGATTCTCATCTCCAAACTGCAGGTTTTACTAGACCGTCTTGGATCACCATGTACTTGTAATCTTCACAGGGGCTCTTGTTCCAGGAGCCGACGTTCGCAACCCTGTGTTCTTCGTCGACGAAGGGCATGTGAGTGTGCCCAAAGATCAGAAACTCGTCGATTTCCATTCCCATGTAAACGGCTCTGGACCTTGATTTTGCGAGGTTGTCTATGGTGAGGGCCGCTTTATGGCGGCCATAGAGCCTCTCGTCAGGTCCTTCCATCATGGATTCGAACGCTTTATTTAAATCCGATGGAACCCTTTGAAGCCTCTCCAGGATCGACTTTGAGCTCTGGATCGTATCCCAAAGTTTGCTGGCGGCGTTCCCCGTATCATCGCCCGCAAGACAAAGGTGCTCGGCAAAGCACTTGTAAGAGGTCAGAGACTTGTAGTAAGGGTTGGCGAGGACCTCCAGCTGGTAGCCGTGAGTGAAGAAAAATTTCTTACCCCCTTCCTGAAGTTTGACGTGCTCTGCGACGTTCTTGAAGGGGAATCGCTCGGATAACGTCTCTTTGAGCTTCAGCATGTAGTAGTCGTGGTTGCCAACGACGTAATGCACCTTCACGTCGTCCTTGAAGCTCGTGAGGACCGAGACAACATCCTCCATCTCCATCAGCGCTTTTGCGAAGTCGCGCCTCCAAAAATCGATCAGATCTCCGAGGATGACCAGATCTCCCCCTTCGCTAAGCTGATTGTCTTTTACGGAATTGAGAAACTCGAGGAACTCCCTGTCGTCTTTTTCCACTTTTGTATCTTTCGACTTTTCTGCTAGATGGACATCGGATATCACAACTATCATATAAATCCCTGGGAATTATGGAATTTTCACATATTTAACTTCTCCTCAACTCTCCACGTGGAACCCACAGATTACAGATTCATCATCCCCTTTCGCAGACCCATTTCTGCCAACCCTTCAATCAAATCTGGACGGTCTATACCCTCCCGTAGTTGCTGGGGACCACAAACGAGGTCCAGGCACCGGCGACAACGTCTTTGAGGTTGTCGAATCCATGAAGCTCCTCCACATAGTCTCCGCTGAAGGGGAACTGGAAGTCCGCCTGCTTATCGTGATCCGTGAAGTTGAGGGCCACCAGGCTGAAGTGGTTCTCATCCTCTCTTGAAAAGATCAGGACGCCCTTGGACTGGTAACGGTCGCGATCGTTGTAGAAGATGTGTTTACCGCGCTGGAACTGGGGCTGGTGACGCATCTTGATCAGCCTCCGGACGAGGGATACCATCCTCTTTCCTATGGGATCGTAGAAGTAGTCCCAGCGGACCGGCCTGAACATCACCACTCTTCCCATGCCCTTTTCGGGGATGAAGTAGTTCTCCCCGAACTCCTGACCCTGCCATAGCATCGGAACCCCCTTGGCGGCGAAGATCCCGATCAGATAAGGCTGGACCTTGTACCAGAAGCTGCGGTCCCCGTCTTTCAAGACCAAAAGGTCAGACTCCAATCGGTTGCAGAGGTTTTCGTCCCAATCTCTGATCTGCTTTAGGACGAGGTCTATCCCCTGGGGAACGGTGCCAAAGTTGCAGACGAGACGGGAATGGTCGTGGTTCTCAAGATACTGGAGGGCTGTCTTCTTGATCTTCTCGCCGTTGGATTCTACCTCGACAGGATAGTCCATGAGACCGAGCCTGAACCCAAGAGCCGTCAACCAATCCATTTCCCCATGGGCCACCTTATTGACCGCTTCCAAGGTCTCGTTCTGCCAGGTGCAGTTACTGTAGGTCTCGCGAAGAGTCTCTTTCGGGCCTTCTAGCTGCTCAGCACACTGGATTATGTTTATCGACTAGCCGTCGAAGAACCTCTGCCAGTGGTCAGATGATCCCATCTTCGACTTGATCATCTGGTGGGTCTCGTAGACGAGGCTCGCATAACCCTTGCCAACGGCGCCGTCCCAGTAGTTAGGGACGCAGTCGTACCTGAACCCGTCTGCGTGGTAGACGTCCAGCCAGTGGTGGTTGACGGTGAAGAAGAAGTCCCTGGTGAATTCCCGGTTGAAGTCGGTGCTCTGGCCGAAGTAATCCTTTGCAAAGGGGCCCATGAAGGGGTTTCCGTGGTATTCGAGCTTTCTGTAGAGGTAGCTGTAAGGGAAGAGGTCGCTTGTGTGGCCGTAGACGACGTCGAGGATCACCGCGATCCCTCTTTGATGAGCCGCGTCGATGAACCTCTGCATGTCGCGCCTCTTGCCGAACCTCTCATCGACACCGAAGTAGCCGATGGGCAGAAATCCCCAATCCACGATGTTGGAGACGTTGGTGACCGGCATCACCTCGATGCAGTTTATGCCCAGATCCCACAGGTAGTCGAGCCTCTCGATGGCGTCGTCGATACATCCTCCAAACTCGTTGATCATCAGCTCGTAGATTACAAGCTCTTCGAGGGGGGGCGTCTTCCACTCCTTCTCGTAATCGTTCCACTTCCACTTGTAGAGCCGTTCGTACCCCTTTGTGATGGCCGAGAGCTTTCCGACCCCAAACTCTCTAGCGAAGGGATCGACGATCCAGTCGATCGGGTCTTGCAGTCTTGGGTTCTCCAGGTAGTACCTGTAGACGTACCTGCCGTCGTCTCCCCAGTGAGAGTCTGGATGGCGATCTATGGAATCTGGATCGATCTTTACCTCTGCTGACCAGAGCTCGCCGTAATCGGAATCCTCCGACTGGCTCATCTCGAACTTCATCGGCTGTACGTCCTGAATGAACTGATCTTTTTCGTGGATTATCTTGACGAAGAGCCGGTTTTCGTCCCTGGCCGATACCCAGGGCAAGATTATATCAAAATCGATCACCTCTGGCGAGGTCCCTTTAGATCTGGCACCCAGCTTATCCAGCGGCAAGAGTTTCATCGTTCACCCCTCCTGAAATCCTCCTATCAAAGCACAAACTTTCCGTCTGTCCTGCCTCAATCTGGTGGATGATCTCGGGATAATGTATCAACCTGTGCAGATTTTCAAAGTTGGAATCTGGCATTCGACCTATTATTCAAACTCAAATGCTATAGATCTGTCCGAGATCTTCCCCGCAAATCAGTTTTAATTTATGGGGTTTCCAGGAATAAGTAAGTTTTCACATATTTAGGCAGTAAATCCAAGACCAAAAGTTCTGGTCCATCCAAGTTGGATGACGTGACAGGAGCTTCAATCGTTGGAGCCGCCAAAAAAATCCCAGATACCATCGGGACGCCTTCCTGGAATAGGTTGATCTATCGGGAAGGTAACCCCTCATCCGATGATCGATCTCTTCCTCAGGGTGCTGGAGTTCGCAGCTCCGATACTGGCCATGATAGGCATTGGCCTCTTCGGAGCCGGCGTCCTGACGGAGATGGGGCTGATGGAGGGCCTAAACAGGATCGCAAGACCGATCTTCTCCTTCACGAAACTTCCCGACGCCTGTGCTTCGGCCTTCGTCGTATCGGTGGGGTCGGCGGTGGCGGCCAACGGGATGGTGGCGAGGTTCAGGGACGAGGGGTGCCTGGAGGAAAAGGAGGTGATCCTCTGCGCCATCATGAACAGCATACCCGTCTACTTCAGGGAGCTGTTCACCTACCAGATACCGATCGTTCTTCCGGCCCTGGGTCTGGTGGTAGGGGGGTTTTACGCTCTTGTTTTCATAATCACGGCCTTGGTCAAAATTTTGGCGGTGGTGGTCCTGAGCAGGATCTTTCTCAAGGAAGGGACTTGCCGAGTTCCAGAAAGCGTTCATCGGGAGAGGGTCGCCTTCAGAGCCGCTGTGATCAGATCTTTCCGGCGGGAGAGGAGGCTATTTTTCAAGATCGCAGCCATCTACATCGCCATGACGACCCTCGTCTTCGCGCTCAGGGATCGGGGGGCCTTCGATGCCTTCAGCGTCCTGCCCCTGGCTGAGATCTTCGGCATCCCGCCGGAGAGCATCGTCCCCCTGACGACTTACGTTGCAAGCCCCATCGTCGGCATATCCCTCCTCGGACCGATGATCCACAGCAACGGGATTTCAGCCGTCCAGGCGATGATCGTCCTGATGCTGGGTAGCATGTTCATGCTCCCCTTCTTCGCCGTCAGGAGCCTTCTTCCCCGTTATGTGGGGCTTTTTGGGCCGCGCCTTGGGGTCGGCATCGTGGTCTTCTCGACGGGTATGAGCATTCTCGTGAGGTTTGTGATCCTTCTGGTCTTGCTGGCCTTAGGCTGATGAAGGCGACTCCGTCTTTTCGAGATCAAAAGTGGCCTCGCTCGATGATAATTTCATTCGCCCATTATCTGGACGACGACCCTCCTGTACCGGGGCCTGTTGTCCAGGTCCAGAAATACTATCTGCTGCCATGTGCCAAGCATCAGCTTTCCGTCGGAGAATGGGACGGTGAGGCTCGGGCCGATCATCGAGGCCCGGACGTGGGAGTGGCCGTTGCCGTCGCCCCACCTCTCGTTGTGGGCGTACTCAACGTTCCTGGGAGCTATCCTCTCCAGGGCGTCTTTCATGTCCTCCACGAGGCCCGGCTCGTACTCGATGGTGGTGACGGCACCGGTGGCGCCTGAGACGAAGATGACGGCAACTCCGGCAAGAAGCCCCGACCTCTCGACGGCGGCGGTCACCTTCGCAGTAAGATCAGTCATCTCGGCGTTTCCTTTGGTCTGAAAGTCGATGTGTTCGGTCACGATCAAGGAGAGCACCTCCGGTTTGAAGACAAGATCTGTGCGTCATAACATATTTTCTTGGTCACCCTTGATCAAACTTTGCAGAGGAAAGGCCGAATGCGCGAAGTACAATGCTGAACCGCAGACTTCCAGCCGATCGACCAAACACCTCCGGCATCCGAGCCAAAATTTTTGTACCATCAGTTAGATACACTCCAGCGAGGTGTCCATCTTGAAACCCTTTGGATTGGCGGCCTGTATGTTGTTGTTCGTCCTCGTCTTTGGAATGCCCATCGTATATTCCATCGATCCTCCAGATGACGGTTTTGAATACAGCTCCGAGGACGTATCCCAGTTCACCGACTTCTTCACGATGGATGCTCCGGCTACCAGCAGCGAGGTGGAGAGCTACAACCCATCGGGACGAGAGCCGTCATCGGTCTATTTCGGCGATCGGTCCACATCCTACTACACCTACCAGTCCACCTATTCTGGAACAAACTCTCTCTGGATCATGGGGTCATCGAGCTGGGCCCAGCGGGTGATCTGCCCCCTCGGAGCATATCTATCGCTCCTCGCCTATTCCTCCAGCGGCGGGAGGGCCGACTTCTACGAGATATACCCCGACGGAGGGGTCCTTCGCAAGTCCTACTCCTTCTATCCTGGGTACAGCAGGCTCATCTTCGAGGCCGATGAAGTTGGGAGACACATTTTGATTTTCGCTTTGAACAACCAGCCGAGCAACGTTGTGATCGTGGACGTCAGCGGCGGAGGCTGGCCCCCATCGCCTGGGCCTGGTCCCTCTCCATGGCCCTCGGCCGGATCTGCTAGGGTGATCTTCAGCTCCAGCTGGCTTAGAGGCTACAGCGTCTTCGTCGACGGATCTTACGTCGGCGGCGACGGCCAAGGAGGTGATCCCCTCGACGGTACCTACAGCCTGAACGTCGCCGGAAACCAGTATCACACCCTGGAGATCTCCTCCGGTGACCAGACCTACTCCGAAGAGGGGACCTTCCTGACAGGCTACACCTACAGGCTCTCAATATAGTCGGGGTTGGCAGCGGCGGCCGATCTTTTGCCGCCTATCTCTTTTCTTTATTTTAACGAAATTCGATGCCAGAAGGCCGCGACTAAACAATACAACTTGATTTGTCCAAAACTTATTTAACTACATTAAAACAAGTAAGCTTTGATTAAAACAAATGAATTTGTAGATGGTGTTTCAAGATGCTGAGAATCCTAATGATCTTTCTTGCTCTGGCGCTCCTGTCAGGGACATCCATTTCGCAAGTAGATGACTCTGACCAGCTGGTGTCCATCACCGACGAGGAGGAAAGAGCGGTCGCCGTTCCCCTCTCTCCTGAAAAGATCGTTTGTCTAACCCCCGCCGCGGCAGAGGTGATATACGCCCTCGGCGAGTCCCATCGATTGGTGGCTCTATCCGAGGACTGCACTATGCCTCCGGCTTTAACGGAGAAGGAGAGCATCGGCGAGTCCGGTCGCGAGGCGGACGTCGAGAGGATCCTGGAGTTGGACCCAGACCTGGTCATAGCAAAGACGGGAAGCCTCTTTCCGGAAGATTACGAGGAGCAACTCACAAGTTACGGGATTCCCGTCCTCAGGTACCGGGTGCTTCACATCGACTCTCTGGTGCCGATGATCGAGGACTTTGGCATCGTATTGGAGAGGCAAGAAGAGGCCAGTGAGATGAGCGAATACATCGGCGGATACTACGACCTCGTCCTGAACAGGACCGCCGGAATTCAGGAAATCGAGAGACCAAGGGTCTACTTCATGTCGATGGGTCACTTCGACTGGACCGCAAGCTCTGCATCCACGGGCCACGAGAGGATCGTTGAGGCTGACGGAGATAACATCGCAGAGGATCTGGAGGGGAAGGTTCCCCACGTGGACATGGAGTGGGTAATAGAGCAGAACCCCGAGATTATAGTCTACTCGATGCCCACATCCCAGTACGAGGGCGCTACCCCCACTCTCGAGGAGATGGGGCAAAAGAGGGACGAGATCATGAGCCTTCCGGGCTTTGACCAGATCGACGCCGTGAAGGCAGGCAATGTCTACGTCGTGGACATAAACATGGCCAGCGGCCTGGCGGAGGTCGTGAACATGCTCTACTACGCGCAATGGTTCCACTCCGACCTCTTCGAGGATGTGGATCCGAGGGCCGTCCACGAGGAGATTTACGAGAAGTATTTCCACATGGATATCGAGGGGATCTGCCAGGTATATCCCGAAATTGTGGAGGCCTGAAAGCGCATCTTATAACTAGCCAGCCTGAGAAAGGCGGTGTCCATGGTCTCCGGCATGAGGTTGAAGGGCTGGATCGAACTAGACGGGCGCCGCCTCTCTGACGACGAAGTTGAAAAACTGATCGAAGAGAGGCCTGGTAGCATTTCCAGCTTCGGAGGCGAGTTCTTCCTTCGCTGGGACGGCTGCACGGCTCGTGACCATTTCGGGATAATCCCCGGCGATTGCTCCGCAGGATCCATAGTCTGCGACGGTGAGGTCGTCGGAGCCGTCGATCGCCGGCCGCCCGAGTTGGGCCTTGCCCAGGCGATCGAGACCGCAGTCCGTCTTCGAAGCGACGAGGGGGTCGTCGCCCTCTCCGGCGGTGTCGACTCTGCCCTCGTTGCGACTCTTGCCAAAAGAGAGTGCGTCGTGGTGGGGATTGAAGGGACCACCGACCTGAAGCGGGCAAGGGAGGTCGCCGACGTTCTCGATCTACAGCTGGAGACGGCGACGATCGACCCCGGAAGAATCGAAGGTGCCCTCGCCGAGGTCCTGGCGGTCATCCCGAGGCCCAACCCCGTCGACGCCTCCATAGCCGCCACCCTCTACTTCGTGGCGGAGTGGGCAGGAGAACACGGATACGAGAGGGTCCTGGCGGGACAGGGGGCGGACGAGCTATTCGGCGGCTACGCCCGGTACCTTGAGACCGATACCCTTGGCCAGGACCTGGTGCGGGACTTTTTGGGGCTTGCAATTCAGGCGGCGCGGGATCAGGCTGTCGCCGGACTTTTCGGGGCCTACTTTTCCCTTCCCTATCTGGACGTGAGGGTGGTTAGGGCCGCCATGGCGATACCTCCCGAGGAGAAGGTCAAGGACGGCATCCGCAAAAGGCCACTGCGGGTGGTGGCGGCTCGGCACATGCCGAACGACGTCGCCTATCGCGAGAAGAAGGCGATGCAGTACGGTTCGGGGGTGATGCGGGAGATGAAGAGGCTCGCGAGGAAGAAGGGGTATGGAAAAGTGAGCGACTTTCTGAAGGAGATCGGATGAAAGACGGTCCACCACATCCTTTTTCAACGGAAAGAGCGTATTTCGAATAAAAAAGGATGGGTAGGTTTTGTCTCTGGTTCAGGAACTCAGGCCCGGAAGGCTTTTTCTTTGCAGGCTCGATCACAACTCTGAGATCGTGGCCTCGATCACGTTCCTAGCCAAGGCTCTGGGAATCGAGACTGCGGCCGTCAGCGCCATAGGGGCGCTCCAGAGAGCAGAGATCGGCTACTACGACCAGGAGACCCACGAGTACAAGACGATCGAGGTCAGCCATCCAACGGAGATATCAAGCCTCACCGGAAACCTCTCCATCAGGGAAGGAGTGCCCTTCCTCCATGCCCATGCGACCCTGGCGGATTCTGACGGAAATTTATTGGGCGGCCACCTTCAGAGCGGAACGGTCTTTGCGGCCGAGGTGTACATTCGGGAGCTTCTGGGACGGCCGCTGGTTAGAAGGCACGATCCAACTACGGATCTCTATCTTTGGAGTGAAACCGATTGAAGACCGCCGAGTACTTCGAGGTTCTGGAGACGGGGCTTGCCGAAGCGATGGAGATCGCAGGAAAGGCTCGAAAGCAGGGGAAAGACCCCAGCCTCTCAGTGGAGGTTCCGACGGCCGTTGACCTGGCCGAAAGGGTCGAAAAGCTGATCGGGATCGAAGGGATCGCTAAAAGGGTCAGGGAGCTTGAGAAGGAGGGGATGAGCCGAGAGGAGGCGGCCCTCGCCATCGGCCTTGACTTCGCAGAGGGGAGGATCGGTTGCTTCTCATCCAAGATCGAGGCGATCGACAGCGCCATCCGAACCTCCGTCGCCCTTCTCACCGAAGGGGTCGTCGCGGCTCCCATCGAGGGGATCGCCAAAGTGGACTTGGGCAAAAACGACGACGGGACCGAGTACCTCAAGGTCTACTACGCCGGCCCCATCAGGAGCGCAGGGGGAACCGCCCAGGCCCTGAGCGTTCTCGTCGCAGACTACGTCCGGCGAGGGGTGGGGATCTCCCGGTACAAGCCAAGGCCCGAAGAGGTGGAAAGGTACGTCGAGGAGATCGGCCTCTACCGCCGGGTGGCGGGCCTCCAGTACGTTCCATCCGACCAGGAGATACGAACCTTGGTCAGAAACTGCCCCATCTGCATCGAGGGGGAGCCGACCGAGGAGGAGGAGGTCTCTGGATTCAGGGACCTGGAGAGGATAGAAACTAACCGGATCAGGGGCGGCGTCGCCCTCGTCTCGGCCGAGGGGATCGCCCTCAAAAGGCCGAAGCTGAAAAAGCACGTCTCGAAGCTCGGGATAGAGGGGTGGGATTGGCTCGACGAGCTGACCAGTGGCGGAAAGAAGGACGGCGGGGCCTCCGGAGAGAAGTTTCTTCGAGACATCATAGCCGGAAGGCCTGTCTTCAGCCACCCTCACCGCCCCGGGGGATTCCGGCTCAGGTACGGAAGGTCCCGGAACACCGGCCTAGCCGCCGCAGGGTTCAGCCCCGCGACGATGGTCATTTTGAAGGAGTTTCTCGCCGCTGGAACCCAGGTGAAAGTAGAGCAGCCTGGAAAGGCGGCGGCGGTCTCGCCGGTGAGCAGCATCGAGGGGCCCACCGTCAGGCTGATCAACGGCGACCTCGTGCGAATCGATTCTCAGGAGGAGGCTGAACGTTGCAAAAACGATGTCGTCAAGATCGTGGACGTCGGCGAGATCCTGATCAGCTTCGGCGACTTTCTCGAGAACAACAGGACCCTCGCCCCCGCATCATACTGCTTTGAGTGGTGGGCGGCGGAGCTTGAGGAGGCTGGAGGCGACCCTGCGGGCCTTGAGAAGATCGGGGCCGAGGAGGCGATTCTGATATCGAGGCGGTGGAAGGTTCCCTTCCACCCGAGGTTCACCTACCTCTGGCACGACTTATCCATCGACCAGTTTCGGCAGCTTAGAGAGACCGTCTCTTCGGAGGGGGAGCTTGAGGACGGCGTTCTTACGTTGCCATTGTCGGCGATGGACGCCCTGGAGACGCTCCTTGTTTTGCACAGGGTGAGAGGCCAGAGGATAGAGGCCGACGATCCTCTCCCCCTCCTCCTCTGCCTAGGGATCGAGCCAGAGGGCCTGAAGCTGAAGGAAATACACGAAGAGTCAGCAACCAGGGCCATCGGCACCGAAAGGGGGGGCGAAGGCGAGATTGAGTCGAAAGCCACTACCCTGGAGACGGCCCTCGATCTCGTCAACCGCGTCGCCGGGATCAAGGTGATGGCCAGAGCCCCCACCAGGGTAGGGTCCAGGATGGGGCGGCCCGAAAAGTCGGACAAGAGGGAGATGAGGCCACCGCCCCACGTCCTATTCCCTACGGGCGACGCCGGAGGGAAGAGCCGGTCAGTGGGGGTCTGCGCCAAAAACCACGTCGGAAACGGCAGTACCGGAATCATCGAGACCTCCATCGGCAAGAGGGTCTGCCCTAGGTGCGGCACCGAGACCCACGAGTTTTTGTGCGGGTGCGGCGGCCACACCCTCCCCCAAAGAGCCTGTCCCACCTGCAACCAGCCGGGAAAAGAGAAGTGCCCCAAATGCGGAAAGGCCACCACAGCCGCCGCAACCATGAAGCTCGACGTGAAGGAGCTCTACTCCCGGGCCCTCGGTCACCTGAACGAGAGGGAGCCGGATCTGGTGAGAGGCGTTCTCGGTCTCACCTCCCGGGACAAGACGCCGGAGAGCCTAGAGAAGGGGATTCTTCGGGCAAAGCACGGCGTCTACATCTTCAAGGACGGGACGGTCAGGTACGATCTGACCGATCTGCCCCTCACCCATTTTCGGCCCAGGGAGATTCATACCGATGTGAACCGGCTCCGGGATCTCGGCTACACCGAGGACATCTTCGGCGAGCCCCTGACAAGCCCCGACCAGATCTTGGAGCTTTTGGTCCAGGACGTGATCCTCTCCTTCGACGGCGGCGAGTACCTCCTGAAGGTGGCGAAGTTCGTCGACGAGGAGCTGGAGAAATTCTACAGCCTTGAAAGCCGTTACAACGCAACGACACCCCAGGACCTGATCGGATCGCTTCTCATCGGCCTTGCCCCCCACACATCGGCCGGGGTTTTATGTCGGCTGATCGGCTACACCACCGCCTCGGCGGGCTACGGCCACCCCTTCTTCCACGCGGCGAAGAGGAGGAACTGCGACGGCGACGAGGACTGCGTGATGCTCCTCTTGGACGCCCTCCTCAACTTCTCGATGTCGTACCTGCCGGAAAAGCGCGGAGGCAAGATGGACGCGCCACTGGTCATGACCACCAGGCTCGACCCATCCGAGGTGGACGGCGAGGCTCACAACCTGGACCTTCCCTCAAAGTACCCGCTGGAGTTTTACAGGGCGACCCAACTGAGTGCGTCGCCGAAGGACGTGGAGGGCCTGATCGACCTCGTCTCAAAGAGGCTCGGGACCGAGGCCCAGTACGAAGGCTTCCTCTTTACCCACGACACCGACGACATCGCCGCCGGGCCGAGGAACAGCGCCTACAAGACCCTGGAGACGATGATCGACAAGATGGACGCCCAGCTCGCCCTCGCTAAGGAGATCAGGGCCGTCGATGAGAGGGACGTGGCGACGAGGGTGATAAACTCCCACTTTCTCCCGGACCTGATCGGGAACCTCCGGGCCTTCTCCCGCCAGAAGGTTAGGTGTGTGAAGTGCGGGGCGAAGTTCCGAAGGCCGCCTCTATCTGAGGTCTGCCCGAAGTGCGGCGGGAGGGTGATCCTCACCGTCCACGAGGGGAGCGTCCGAAAGTACCTGGAGGTCTCGATGAAGGTGGCCGAGGAGTTTGGTGTGGACGATTACACCAAGCAGCGGCTCGAGATCATCAAGATGGACATCGACTCCCTATTCCAGAACGAGAAGTCGAAGCAGATGGGGCTTGCGGACTTCATGTGAAGGGCGAAAGGAGAGGAAAAGCCACCCGCAAAGGTAATGTACTTCCTCTTCAGCCCTCAAGCTCGCAGTTCTCGTCGCAGACGGAGACAAAAACCCAGTCCGGAGGCTGCCAGCCTGCAGGTGCCCTCACTCCCTCGACCTCGCCGACGTCGACGACTGAATTGGCATAGACCGGCTGGACGACCGACCCGTCGACAGATCGTGCGTCCACATTGACTTTGTGTTCGAACCGTCAGCACCTAATCGCCTTTACGCTATAGGCGATGGTCACCGTCTCGAATGGCCCGATCTCGGCAAGGTTCCAGAAGACTATATCGTTCTCATAGGAGGCGAAAGGAACCGTTGTGCCGAGGAGTACCATGCCTTCAGGCAGCGAATTGGTCACCGTGGCTGCCCGGGTGACGTTCGTCGAATTATTGACCTTGACCCTGTTCACCAGCTCGTCAGGATAATGCTTCGTCACGTCCAGTTTCAGTGTAATGGCCGAGACGTCTCCGATGGCAAGGTGCGTCAGGGTCCAGTTGGCATACGTATCAGTCAGCTCGACAGGCCTAACAGAGGACGGCTCGATGAATATCGATTCCCGGCTGGAAAAGGTCCCGCACGTATATCGGCCCCAGAGCCCTGTTGCCGTCTTCACATTAAGTTGTGCCAATGTGCAGCCGCCCCTGAAACGGCCATACTCTCGAACTTATCCAAAGACAAATCAAGCGCTTCATATTAATTTAAGTTGGTCTTCAAGGGCGACGTAACATCTCAATGGGAACCTACTTATCCTCCACGGAATCCTAAAACTTGCGCGGGAATGGCGCAAAGACGAAAAAGACGAAACCGCCGTTCTCCGGATGTGATCCTCAATGAAAAAATGCCGATACGCAGTTCTGTCAACAACCATCCTCGTCCTGGCGGCCCTTGCCGTCCTTCCGGCGGCGAACGCCAGCGAGAGCGAGAGTTATTCAGATCCGACAACGAACCAAGACCGGGAGGTCCTCTTCCAGGTCTCGACGATCAACGCCCTCCTCCTAAGCGTCTACGACGGCATCCTCCCAGTCGCCGATCTGAAGGAGAGAGGCGACTTCGGGATCGGGACCTTCGACCGGCTCGAAGGCGAGATGGTCGTGGTGGACGGCGAGTGCTACCAGGTGAAAGTCGACGGCGTCGCATACGTCGTTCCGAACAACGCCACAACCCCCTTTGCCACCGTCACCTTCTTCGATCCCGACGAGACGGTTCTGATCGAGACTGCAAACTTCTCCGAATTCAAAGAGATCCTCGAGACGAGCTTCCCCTCGGAGAACATATTCTACGCCATCAGGATCGACGGAACCTTCCCGTACGTCAAGACTAGGAGCGTTCCCGCCCAGGAGAAGCCCTACCCGCTCCTGGTCGACGCCGTAGCCAACCAGACGGTCTTCAAGTTTGAGAACGCCTCTGGGACGGTCGTGGGCTTCTGGTCGCCCGAGTTCGTCGACGGCATCAACGTCCCAGGCTACCATCTCCATTTCATCACCGACGATCGGAAGGCTGGCGGCCACATCCTCGACCTCCGGGTGGAAGGGGCCGAGGTGGAGCTGGACTTGACCCCCAACATATTCATGGCCCTCCCGACGGCGGGCGACTTCTTCAACATCGACCTCACCGGCGACCTCACGGCTGACCTGGAGAAGGTGGAGAAGTAGAGCTTTAATGAGGGCGATAAATCGAAGAGTACGTCCGATTAAAAATGCTGGAGGTGGAGAGAAGCTACGTCCGTATCTTCCTGCCCAAATTGCATCAGAGCATCCTTAAACACTGCGCTTGGATATCAGGCTAAATTTTTTAAAACCGTTTTATTTTAGTTTTACTCGAAACAGTCAGGAAAGTTTATTAAATAGTAACTATTTATAATAACTTTGATGGAGCTGGACTGAGATTCATCCATCGATTCGGTCAATTAATGGGGTGGTAAAAGATGACCCAGAAAAAACGATCGGCAAAGGTGGACTCCAAAAGAATAGCTGAAAGCACGTCCAAGAAAGTCCTCGCTTTTCTCAATGCTGCACAGTCCGCAGAGGAGATCGCCAGTGTGATTGAGATAGAGGGCGAACGTGATATCGGGGTTAAGATCGCCCAGAGCCTTCTGGACAGACGGGCGCGGCTAGGCGGATTCCAAAACCTCGATCAGGTCGCGGCCACGCCGCAGGTCGGCGAGGTGCGTTTCAGCCAAATTGTGAAAGCGCTGGAAGCGAGGAAAGAGACGTCTACAACCTATGTGATTGAGGGACAGGTAAAAACTGCGGATAAGATTGATTTCGCCGGCGAAAAGCTGGCCGTTCATGCCATCATAAGTGGCGTAGAAGTGGCCAGGGCCGAGGTTGATGCAAAGGGGAGATATGAGGTCATCTTCGAATACAAAGATCAGCCCCCGAACACCGAGTTGCGCGTTTTGCCTGCTAAGATATCCTTGCGGAAATCCAAGGGCTTCGCCATCAGCAAAACGGTCAGCTTTGCTCGCTATCGAAGAGACGAAAAGATCTATAGAGCGGCCATGGACATCCGGGTGGCGGAGGAGTACTTTGCGACCTGGCGTAGAGTTACCGAAGAGTATCGCATGCATGGGGTGGTTTGGGCTACTACGTTCAGGGACGATGGATCCGTTCTTTCTGTGGGGCCGCTGCCGGCCGCAAAAATCGAGTTCTATGAGGTTGATTTTAACCCCTTCGGTTTTAGTTCTGTTCCAACTGAATCGTATCTCGGCTATGCCTATACCGCGCCCGACGGAAGCTATGACTTCACATTCAACTTCAGCTACAAAACCGGCATCGTGTACATTTATGCCGATCAGGTTCCCGACATACGGGCACACATCTCGCAGTTTGTGGACGGTTCGTGGACGCAGGTTTATGAGGGGCCCGTGGACTGGAATGTCGTTCAAGACTTTCACTGTGATTACTTCGTGCCAATAGAGGATGTGATCCCTGTCCCAGATCCACCTATAAAGCCGGAGGAGGGCTTCAGGTTCGTCAGCCTTGGACTTCTTCCAATCGACTACGATCGCATTCAGCTGGGCTACGCTACCTCCCAAGTGGACGATCCCATCCAAGTCTCCCACCAGCCCTTCTGCGATACTCTCCGCATCTTCGGGCTTTGGGCCGCGGTGCCGCCAGTTTCCACATATAAGATCCAGATAGCAGCTACTGAGGATGGGGATACCGTTTCTGAGGATGATGATCCGGCCTGGCAGGATGTCACCGACCCGCTTCGCAACAGCAAGTGGAATGAGACAATGCGCAGTTGGGACGTTAAGGTGCTTGGTCCTGACCCGGATACCGGGCGCTATCAAAACATCGATATCGAGCCTGAGGCGGACTGGCACGAGCATGCTCTGAAAGTCACATGAAACAGTAGAAACGTAGCTGACGGGTACTATGCGCTCCGCATCATCGGCTATGACGCGTCCGACGTCGAGGTTGGCACTTTCCGGATGCCGATAATCAGGGTGGATAACAGCTTGCCTGATTATTATGATCTGGAGGTCGTTGGGACCTCGGTGGGAGCAGTTGCGAATTGCGGATTGGTCCAGCTGCCAGATGACCGTATAATAATGTTCAGGGTTAACGCGTTGGATGCCGAAGGTCATGTCAAGAGGTACCTGCTAAGCTGGTCACGCGGGAAGGACGGTGAATCTGTCTTTGGGACCTGGAGGACCCGTCCTACTCCCACCCCTGCCGGATGGATAGGCTGGGAAGACGAGCCGGAGGAAATTTCTCCAACTGCGTTGCCGAGTGAACTTTCGGACTGCCCAGCAGTTGCTTACAACGTTGAGCTTCACGTCCGTGGTCTGTCAACAAACGGCTATTCCGCTGAACCCGTCTCCCAATGGGCCAAAAGAGAATGCAATCTTGTTGTCTATGAGCCCACTACAGATTGAGGAAGAGGGCACGTCCACATCTTTATCGAATATCCCGCAGCTTGTTTGCGGGGTTCTCTAATTTTTTGGATCTAATTTAGATAATACCTCAGGAACGACTCTACGTGCTCCGTCGATAGTTTTGCGTCCAAAATCTTGAACCTTCATGGATGATGGACAAACACATGCATAGGGATAAAATCAGATGGATTTGCATCCCGAAAAATTTAAAAAATTGGATCAGAAAATCTCATGCGTATTCCGGCTTCCTCTCGACGAGCCTCTTTCTCACCGACTCGGCGTGGGCTGCGAGCCCCTCGGCCTCGGCAAGACTAGTGATCGTATCGGACAGAAGCTTCAGTCCGTCTTTAGAGATCTGCTGCACTGTGATCTTCTTTACAAAGGAGTCGACGTTGAGGCCTGAGAAGAGCCTCGCGTACCCCGAGGTCGGAAGGACGTGGTTTGTCCCGCTGGCGTAGTCTCCGGCGGCGACGGGCGTGTACGGCCCGAGGAAGACGCTTCCGGCGTTCTTTATCTCTCCGAGGACGGTCATGGGGTCTCGAACCACGATCTCCAGGTGCTCGGGGGCGAAATTGTTCGAGAAGGCGATCGCCTCCTCCATGGTCGCCGTCGTCAGGATCGCACTTTTCTTCAGGCTGTTCTTTACGATATCACGCCGGGCCGCCTCTTTCGCCTGCTTCTCGACTTCGGCCTTTGTGGCGATGGCGAGATCTTCGTCGTCGGTCACCAGGACCGATATCGACTGGGGATCGTGCTCTGCCTGGGCGATCATGTCCGAGGCGAGAACTTCTGGCTCCGCGGTATAGTCGGCGATTATCAGAACTTCGCTCGGACCTGCCGGCATGTCGATCTCGACGGTGCTCCGGAGAAGGAGCTTTGCGGCCGTGACGTAGATGTTTCCCGGCCCCACGATCTTCTGAACCGGCGAAATCGTCTCGGTCCCGAAGGCCATCGCAGCCACCGCCTGAACGCCACCGACCCGATAGATCTCGTCGGCTCCCGACATCTCGGCCGCCACCAGTGTTAGGGGGTTGACCTTCCCGTCCTTTCCCGGCGGCGTGCAGACGACAACTCTTTCGACGCCCGCAACCTTTGTCGGGATGACTGTCATCATGGCGGAGCTGGGGTAGGTGGCGCGGCCGCCGGGAACGTAGGCTCCCACTGAGTCAAGGGGCACGATCTTTTGGCCTGCCATAACCCCCGGCGAGGTCTCGGTCATCCATAGGTCCCGATCTAGCTCTTGGTGGTGGAAGGTGGCTATGTTCTCGACGGCGGTCTCCAGAGCCTTCTTCAGCTTCTCAGGGACCTGGCCGTGAGCCTTCTCGATCTCATCCTCGGTAACCCTGAACTTTCCGATCCTGATCCCGTCGAACCTCAAGGTCTGCTCGGTGAGGGCCTTGTCGCCCTTCGACTGGACCTCGTTTACGATCTCCACCACCGTGGCCATCACGCTCTGGACGTCCAGCCCTCTAGATAGAAGGGCCGAGCCCTCCACCTCTTCCAGCTCGCAAAGCTTCTTGAATATCAACCTGAACAACTCCAAAAACTTTCTTTCGCATCTAACCGGGAGAGGGACCGTTCCTCCCCCTCTGGGTGGCGTAAAGAGACGACACCCTCTCGAGGGAGTCTGCCTCCTCGAGGGCTTTATCGTCCCTCACCCGGACGAGCCTGGGGAACCGGAGGGCGTAGCCCGAAGAGTAGTTGGTGCTCTTCTGGATCTCCTCGAAGGCCACCTCGAAGATCACCTCGGGCTTCACCTCCACCTCCATCCCCTCTCCGGATACGAGGACGAGGTCTTTGAAGAGATATGTCAACTCGCTGAGCATCTCGTCGGTGATGCCCGTCGCCACCCATCCCACGTCCTCGAGCCTTCCAGTATCCGGGTCTGGGGAGGCGAGCCTATAAGATCCAAAGAAGCTCGCCCTCCTTCCTTCGCCCCACCGCGCCCCGATGACGACGAGGTCGAGGGTCTCCATCACCGGCTTTATCTTGAACCAGTTCTTCCCCCTCTTTCCCGGAGCGTAGGGGGAATCGGGGCTTTTCAGCATCACGCCCTCGTGGCCTGCTCCGATCGCCTCTTCGTATATCTCGGCCACCTTCTCGGGATCGGAGGTCACGGTCTGCGCCGCCAGGATCTTCGAATCTGCGACCTCCTCAAGACGCCGTCTCCTCTCCCGGAGAGGCTCGTCGATGAGGGGCTGGCCGTCCAGGTAGACCAGGTCGAAGAGCCACAGCTCCAGGGGTATCTTCTTTGCCGTCCTCTCGACCTTGTACTTCCTGCGGAACCGCTTCAGGATCTCCTGGAAGGGGAGGGGTCTGCCGTCATCGCCTCTTGCCACCGCCTCCCCGTCCAGGATGGCGGACTCGGCCCGAACGTTCTCCTTCACAAACCCGACGATCTCGGGAAGGGATCGGGTCACCCTCTCCAGCCGCCGGGAGAATATCTCGATCTCGTCGCCCTTCTTGTGGATCTGGACCCTGGACCCGTCATACTTCCATTCGACGGCGGCCGCCCCCATCTCGGCCATGGACCCGGGTATCCCGGAGCCCAGCTGGGCGAGCATCATCTTGATCGGCCGTCCGATCTCTATCGTCAGCTCCGAGAGCCTTCCAGCCTTCGCCTTCTGGGCCACAAGGCCCAGGTCGCTTGTGAAGTTGTAGCCGCGCTCAACCTCCTCGGAAGTTCGGTTGAAGGCTTTTGCGATGGCGTCCCGGACGATCCCCTCGCCGACCCCGATCCTCATGTCGTCGAGGGCGAGCCTGGCGATGTACCTCGCCTCCAGGGGTCCGGACTCGCCGAATAAATATCGTAGATGCTTCATCTTGACGCCCTGACACCTCTTTCCCGAGGCGCGAGCCAGCTCCAAAAACCTGGAATAAACGTCGAGGATCGAGAGGCTGTCGTTCTCGATGAAGCTTGAAAGGGTCGAGGGCCTTCTCTTGCCCACCACCTCGGCGGCAACGGACCCCACGTCCCCGGTTCTCCGAAGGATATCCATGATCTCCTGGGATGTGGCCCCCGTGGCTTTGGAGAGGGCATCGTATAAGGTGCTGGGCCCCACGCCCAAAAGCTGCTCGGAGCTGGCGGGGAAGGCCGAACCCATGACAAAAGAAGGGACAACCAGAAGCTCAGCTTCGTCTAGCTCCGAGAGAAAGGAAGCGAGAAGGGCGGTCTTCTCGATGGAACCGCCGATCCCCTCGATTCTATGACAGAGCTCTGCGAAGCTGAGAAAACTTGTCATGATCTGGATTTTAGGCGTCTATCTGCCTTGATGTGTAGATGCTGACGACGTCGGAGACGATGGCGCTGGCGGTCTCGATGGAGCCTGCGCCAAGGCCCGTCACCGTGATCGTCCCGGACAGGTCTGTCTCGATGGAGGCGACGTTCAGAGTCCCACCGACGGCGAGAGGGCTTCTCCGCGGAACGAGCATCGGCTTTACTGTCAATGTCGGTACATCGCCTATCAGCTTGATGAGGTAGCCCCTCTCCCAGGCGAGGTTCAGAGCCTCGGGGGTAATGTCCCTGATGCCGGTGACATTCACGTCATCGTACTTGACGTCCATGCCGAATATGGAGTTTGCCAGGATCACGACTTTGCCGGCGGTGTCTATACCGTCGACATCGTAGGCGGGGTCAGCCTCGGCGATCCCCAGCTCCTGGGCCTCGGTCAGGGCGTAGCTGTAAGTGTACTTCTCCTCCATCATCCTCGTCAGGATGTAGTTACAGGTCCCGTTGAAGATCCCTCTTATGCTGAGGATCTCGTTTCCCACCAGGTTCTTCTCGATGAGGCTGATCAGGGGCATCGTCCCGCCGACGGTCGCCTCGTATTTGAGCATCACGCCGTTATCCTGGGCCAGCTCCTTGAGATGGTTGAAGGCCACCACCAGCGGTCCCTTGTTGGATGTGACGACGTGCTTTCCCTGAGATAGGGCCTCTTCGATGTGACCGAGGCCGGGCTGTCCGTGGACGATGTTGGTGGGCGTTACCTCCACCACCAGGTCGGAGTCGATCTCCTGGATTGCCTCCTTCCCGATGATGCCCAGGTTTGCGATCCCCTCGAGGGTTCTCGCGCCGTGAAGCCTCTGGGGGTCTATCCCCTTCTCGTCAAAGAGGGTTCCGTTGATGTCGGTGACCGAGACGACCTTCAGGTCAAGCCCCATATCCTTCAGAAGCTCCCTCTTTCTTCTTACGACCTCCAAAACGCCGTGGCCGACTATCCCGAATCCCACCAGAGATATCCTGACCTCTCTCATATCTTCTCAGCCTCGATAGGTTCTATCACCAGCAGATCTTTCTCGGCGCCCACTTTGCGGAGTATGGATAGAGACGTTCCTATCTCCTCCTTGCCCGTCGCCCTGATCCTCATGTAGGCGGAGGAGGGCTCATCGATCCCCGGCATCCTGAGGGAGAGGTCCTCCACCTCCGCAAAGCCGGTGGAATCGATCCTGTTGATGGTGTCCCCAAGGTCGCTGTGCACCACGTGGCCGATCAGGAGGACAGATATCTCCTCGATGAACCGATCTTCGCCCGCCCTCACCACTACGATGCCGTTCTCTTCCAGATGTTTTTTGACGTTATCGATGTTTGACGGGTCTATCTCGAAGACGATCTGGACCGGGACCGTGCCCCGCGGCGTTTTGCGATCTCGGTGATGGACCACGCTGATGATGTTCCCCTTGTACTTCTTGAATGGTTCGAGGGACTGCATCAGCTGTCCCGGTATATCCTGCAGTTCCAAGTCCATCGAAAGTCGCATAACACGCATTCCTCGTCTAATTGCTGCTCTCACCCATCAGCTTATCGAACATAAAGGTTGTGCAGAAAAAGTACTTTATTTGAGAGTTCCGATGCCTTACCCGATGGCCAGAAAAGATGCAGAAACCCTCATCGTGAAGTTCATAAACGATCAGACGAAGGCTGCCGGAGCTGGCGGCGCCGTCCTGGGGCTTTCCGGCGGCCTCGACTCGGCGACCGTCGCCTTTCTTGCGGCTGAGGCCCTGGGGCCCGACCGGGTCCTAGCCCTCATACTGCCGGAGGCTGGAGTGACTCCCGAAGAGGACCTAGAGGACGCAAGACTTGTGGCCTCGATCCTCGGCGTCGAGACGAAGGAGATCGACATATCGAAGATACTGGACCGCTACTCAGAACTCTTGCCCACGGCCGAGGCATCGCCCGTCGTAAACGGAAACCTGAAGGCGAGGGTCAGAATGACGATCCTCTACTGGCACGCCAACCTCCTGGGACGGCTCGTCCTTGGTACGGGAAACAAGACCGAGATCATGCTCGGCTACTCGACGAAGTTCGGCGATGCGGCGGCAGACATCTTCCCGATCGCGGACCTCTACAAGGACGAGGTGAGGGAGCTTGCAAAGCGGCTGGAGGTTCCGAGAAGGATTATCGAGAAGGCACCGACTGCGGGGCTCTGGCCCGGCCAGACCGACGAGGCGGAGCTTGGAATCTCTTACGATGACGCGAACGCAATTCTGAGGGGGATCGAGGCGGGCAGAAGCCCTGAGCAGCTGGCCGAAGAGTGGGGCGCAGATAAAGTGAGCCTCGTCCTCGGACGGATCGAGGCTGGAAGACACAAGAGGGAATTGCCGCCGACTCCAGATGTTTGATCACCTTTGACGTCCTTTTCTCCTTTTTGATAGGCCCAAAGGTAGTTCCGTTTCCGGAAATCCTTTTCACCTTCGGGGCCTTCAGAATAGCATGGAGCCGAAGGAGGATTTCAAAAGGGTAGAGGATATGGCCCTGACCCCTGTGACTGAGATCGACATCAGAGAGTTGGCTGAGATATTCGACGAGTTGGACGTCTACATGTCGGTCTATCTCCCGACTGCCTCCAGGGAGGATGAGGCCGCCAACCGCGCCTTCGTCGATGCCCGGAGAAGGGCCATCGAGGTGGCCCTCCCTCAGGACCTGAAAGAGAGCTTCGGGGAGACGATGGCCATGGTCGATGACCACCTCTTCTGGAGGCCCGTCCCCGGCGAGAGGGGCCGAATAGTCTTCGCCTCGGCACCCCATCGCCTCCTCCACGTCTACAGGATCGGGATCGATCCGGGGAGGACAATGGTCTTGGACACCTCCCCTTTCCTTCTGCCCCTGGCAAAGTTGAGGGACGATTACATGGACTACGGCGTACTCCTCCTGGACTCAAAGGAGGCGAGGCTCTTTTGCGTCCGGTCTGACGTCCCCCTGGAGATGAACCACCTCTCAACCGACCTGATGAACAAGCACAAGAAAGGGGGGTGGAGCCAGATGAGGTTCAACAGGCTCCGGAAGGGCGCTATTAAGTCCTTCCTCTCGGAGGTGGTCGAGGACGTCCAGGAGTCGTGCAGTCGCCACAAGACGAGAGGGATCGTCGTCGCCGGGCCCGGCGACGCCAAGAACCAGCTCGTAGAGATGCTACCTGCCGAGATGGGAAAGAAGGTCCTGGGCATCGTCGACCTATCCATCGACACGCCAGAAAAGAACATAGTCGAGGTGGGGGACGAGATCGCCCTCGCAGACGAGAGGGCGAGATCGATAGAAAGGGCCGAGGAGCTACGGGCCGAGATCCGCAAAGGGGGTCCGGCCGTCCGAGGCGTCGAGGCGACGAGAGACGCCCTCAGCACTGGGCGGGTGAACGTCCTGGTCCTGTTGAAGAACGCCTCGGTCCCTGGCTGGATCTGCGAGAGGTGCCAGCTACTCGAAGCTAGAAAAAAGCCGCAAGAGACCTGCCCGACCTGCGGCGGCCCGACATCGCCCGTCGATGTCGTCGAGGAGCTCTACGAGCTTGCCGAGAGGACGGGGGCCGAGGTCGAGTTCGTCGAGGAGGACGCGTGCTTAGCGTCGTCAGAGGGCGTGGGGGCGCTGTTGAGGTATTAGGTACAGATCCTGAATAGCAGATCAGAACGAAAGAGGGACAAGAAGAAGAGGGTGAACTGCTACTTCCAGGGACGGTATCTTTGCCTCCTCCCCCGGCCAGGCGACCCAGGACCTCGATTTCATCGTCAATGTGATCGGGGGACACCTCCTCGAAAACGTCCAGATCAAGAGTACCTAGCGGCCGAAGTCAAACTGGCGGTGGCGCACCCCGCAGCAGAGCTGCAGGGTATTCGTTAAAAAGAAAACGCATTTTTCAGCGGGAGATTTTAGGACTCGCGGGCTCAAGCCCCCGAGTCCCTGATATCCTTCGGATGACCTCATACCGTGAAAGTTGTCACGTCCTGGTCGTCACCCGCCTCGTTGATTGTGCCGCTGTACGTCTTTGCCTGTCCTTTGACAACCGTCCTGACCGTCCACGCCACTGGTCCGACGTCGCTGCAGTCAGAGTAATAGTTCACCCATACCCTGTAGGTCCCGCTCGGAGCGCCGTTCTCGGGCCAGAAGATGTTCTCAGCCCTGCCCATCTCGAAGTTGCTGCACTGGTTGTCTCGATCGAGCTGGCCGCCGGATGGCACCGAGTCATATTGGTATGATACAGTGTCTCCGTCCGGGTCCTGGACGTACAGATCGATGTCCGCATAGGAGTGCCATGTCAAAGTGACCTGGACATCACCGGTACCGACCGCAGTGTCCCTAACCCTCGATCCGCAGGGGTAGCCTCCTGGAGTGCAGGTTAAGCTTGAATCAGAAAATTCTCCCCACTCGTTGAAGCGCAAAGTTTCGCCAGGATTAATCCTGTACTGCTGCGCTGGCATGGATCTCGCATGGCAGCATGGGGAGTATAAGGGATTGTGGTTGACCTCAGACTCGAAGAGGAACCGTACGAGGGTGTAGGTCCCGGCAGGCACCCAGTATCTGATCGTTGTAGGTCCTGTGCTGTATGGATGGTAGTCGCTTGCAAGGATCGTCCATTCTGTCGGCGGAGTCCAGGAGCTCCGTATAGAGGGATTGTCCAGAACTGCGCCCTGGATGCAGATACCGTTCTCGGTGTGGACTGGCAGGCTCCGGCAGTTCTCCTCGCCCTGGCACTCTCCGTAGCTGCCGCTCTCGTACTGGTGGGTGTTCACGATCTCGATCCAGCCGCCGTTCGCGCGGTTCCAGGCCTCAGGATCTGCTGACCCGCTGAGTCCGAAGATGCTGTAGGGTGAGAAGTGATAGGTCCTTATCGTCACCGTTCTTGCCACAGGATCGACGGCTCCAGGGATCATCTCCCACTGGTTGTATGTTGCGTTGAATGTGGTGACGCCGATGACCCTGCTTGGATCGACGTCTGGAGGTATGGGCAGTGTAATCTCGACAGGGGTGTCAAAGGTGAATCCCTCGGGACCTAGCTGATAGACCGAGCCCATGGGGACGAACTCGCCCTGCAGCTCCGGCGTCTTGGTCGCGTCCTGCTCGATGCTGAAGACCATGGTACCTGGGCTACCGTCCGCGTTTCTTGGAACGGCTCCAGCCGAAACGCTGATCCTCGCTCCGTCCGTGGTAATAACGGTTCCAGGTTCTGTGCTGGTTATGGACGAAGAGCTACTTGTCGGTGTGCTGGAGATTACAGTGACCGTGCCGATTCCACTCGTTGTCCCAAAGGTTGTTCCGTCCGATCCAGGACTCGCCATCGGATAGCGGTCAATGCTTGTGCCGCCTTCAATCAAGTAAGACATTTCGCAGATGCCATCGCCATTATTATCCGTGCAGGCTAGGTCGCTATAGTAGTTGCCCACCGATCCGTCGTCCCACAGGTTGGGATCTGAGTATGTATCGTTGAAGTCGTCGTAGGCATTGCTGTAAATGTTGTCAATCATGCTGTTCTTGTAGATCTTGTTGTCGGATGAATCTAAGAGATATATACCATATTCACAATTCTCAACAGTGTTGTCCGTGAGGGTATTCCTGGTCGATTCGAAGAGCATTATACCGTCGCTGTAGGATCTGCTGACCTTGTTGTTGTTGATAGTGTTTCCATCGCAGTCACTCAGCAGATATATGCCATGATTATCACAGTCCTCAATAGTGTTGTCCGTGAGGGTATTCCTGGACGATTTGTATAGCAGTATACCGTTCTCGCAATTCTCGATCACGTTGTCTTGGATGGTATTACCATCCGATCCTACATCGATTCCGGCCATTACCATACCTGCCGCGTTCTTGACAGTGAATCCTTCAATAGTGATTGCATCGGCAGATAATGTTATGGCGCTCCCGTCATCGTCCGCATCCACAACCGGATTTCCGATACCGCGAAGAGTCAGGCGCTTGTTAACAACAACATTCTCATAGTAGGTTCCGCTTTGGACCTCGATGGTGGCTCCTTCGGCTGCCATCTCAATGGCATCCTGGATGCTCTCGCCGGATCTAACGGTGATAGTGCCGGTAGCGGTAGTGGCTCCACTTGTTATGCCGGGGACCGAACCTGTCCGGCCAGAGGTCCCGGTCTCGCCGATATCCCAGACCTCGAGGTTGTCGAAGCTTGCCACAAGGCCGCCGGACTCTTCAGTCTCGGCCAGGATGGCTATCTCTCCAGAAGTTAAGCTGCTGTCTCCACAGCTTCCGAGCAGAATGTCGTTCGCGTATAGCGTGAACTCGTCTTCGTCACAGACCACCTTCAGGACGTTCTTTGCATTGCCGGTGTTCAATGCGCTGGACTCATGCCAGTCAATCAAGTCAGTCCACTCATCATTCTGATACTTCCAGAAGGAGAACATGCCGTTAGTTGCGATAAGGAATCTGTAGAAATCGTCATCATTGTCTCGAAGGTCTAGACCCAGCTGACAGACATCCTGGCACTCCTCGGCGGTGACTTCCACCTCAGCCACAAAGTCGCTTAGGATCAAGTCGCCTGGAATATGTGCGAAAGATACCATGTACGGCTCATTGACAGTTATTTTATACATTCCAGCCTCGTATGCAAAGGATTCCTCTGCAGTCAAGCTTCTCTTCCAGCCGCTAGTTCTGTCGGAGAAGTCGTCTGAGTACGCAAGCGTGCCTGACGAGGATTCCGAAGACTGTACTGAAAGCAGCTGATCCTGTTCCGGTCCCGAAGATGAATCTGCGGCGAGAACCACTAGCGAGCAGCTCAGAGCCGCGATTATAACTAAGATGGTAAGATATGCTCGATACATTGATTTGATCATATCAATCGAACCTCCTTTATCTCTCCAGCCAGCCAGTATCTTGATGGATTGCGGCAGAATAAAACCCTCGTCTGACTACAAGGGCTGGCGAATCCCTCCATAAAAAATGATCACGGAATCTATAAAAGGATATCTCAATAAAAAAGTTAAAATTGAAAAAGTAACGTTTCCTTCTAAGGATTCTGAGCGGTCTTGTACCGGGGCTTCATGTGAACAAATTCGCCACGATCCTCCATGCGATATCACCCAAGCTTATCGATCTGGGCCTTACGCCTCGCCACATCGCCTTGATCCCACATCCCGAAGGTAGCCTTTTAAACCTGAAACATTTTTATCCTGACATGTCTTTCTTGAATTGAAATGGGAAAAGAAGGGGCATAAGATGAAGTTATTGACATTATCAGTTGGTCACTTAGGATTGGTGGCTGGCATCTCCGATGATTTGGGCATTTCAGAAGTCATAAATGAGGGAATGCCCGAATATTGAAGGCAAAGCCAGAAAGTTGATAACTATACCGAAATCTGGAGGAGCTGAAGCTTGAAAGTCGTGGCCTTCAACGGGAGCGCCCGAAAGGACGGGAACACTGCAATCCTCGTCAAAAGGGTGCTCGAAGAGCTGGAGAAAGAGGGGATCGAAACCGAGCTGGTACAGCTTTCGGGCGAGAGAATCCGGGGATGTACCGCCTGCATGGGCTGCATCGCGAATAAAGATCGGCAGTGCACCATCGACGACGACATCGTCAACGACTGCATCGCCAAGATGGCCGAGGCCGACGGGATAATCCTCGCGTCGCCCACCTACTTCGCCGACGTCTCGGCGGAGATGAAGGCCCTGATCGACAGGGCAGGTTTTGTCGCTCGGGCAAACGACGAAATGTTCAGAAGGAAGGTAGGGGCGGCGGTCGTCGCCGTCCGGAGGGCGGGCTCGATCCACGCCTTCGACTCGATAAACCACTTCTTCTTCATCAGCCAGATAATCGTTCCCGGATCGAGCTACTGGAACGTGGGACTCGGCCTTGCGAAAGGGGACGTGTTGGGGGACGAGGAGGGCCTCGAGACGATGAGAGTTCTCGGCCAAAACGTGGCGTGGCTCTTGAAGAAGATAAACGAATAGGCTTTGGCTTCGTGAGAGGCGGCGGGTAGTGTAGCGGAGCCAGGAGATCAGAAGTCGAAGAGGGACCTTTGCTCCGAGTTCTCGCCGGGGGCACCGGCCGAGGGGGACGACGGCCGCCCCTTGGCCCCCATCGCTTTGCAGGGCTCAAGGTCGAAGAGCCTCTGCTGCTCGGGGCAACAGACGAGCTGCTCTCTTGAGACGCCGAAGGGGGATAGGAGGCGGAGTAACGGCGGCAGGATCTGCTTTTCTATGTAGTAGTCGGTATCGATCTTGAGGTCGTTTTCGAGGACGTACTGAGGGTCCTCGGCCCGGTCGACGAAGAGCCCCTTGCCCCGGACGATGACGAAGGGGACCCGATCGCCCACCGAGGGGATGCGCTCGCCCCTCGCCCTCATCTTTTCGGCGAGCTGCACGTGCGGCTGCTTGTTCTTGTAGGACGAGGCGCTCTTGGTGTAGCGCCTGGTGAGGATCAGGTCTTCGAGGATCTCAGGGTCTTTCTGGAGGTCCAGCCTCATCAGGCGGTCGATCACTGACCTTGCAAGCTCCATCGCCTCATCGACCTTCCCCTCCTGAAGGACCAGCTCAAGACACTGGTTCAAGGTCTTGGAGGTCAGCTCGCACCAATCTCGCCTCACAGTCTCCATGCCACGAACCTTGATGCGGTCGCGCCACTCCTCGCCCACCTTCTCGAAGACCCATAAGGCGTACCTCTTCTTGACAAGGAATAGGCCACGGCGGGCAAAGGCCTCGAAGACCAGCTCCATCGGCGGCGGCAGCCGTGATGTCACCGTCTCTGCTATCTTCTTTCCCACTAGCTCCGCCTCCTGGGGGCTCGGTTTGGCGCCGCGCTCGCCGTGGGGCTTGAGCCTTATGAAGACACTGTCGGTGTCGCCGTAGACGACTGCGAGGTCGAACCGCTTGAAGTGCCCGGCTCCGGTGCTTGGGAACGAGTCGCCAGCTACCTTTGCCATCTCGGCCGGGAGGTGGGCTTCGCCGTCCTTGACGTAAATGGAGCTGATCTCCTCCACCATGCTCTTGGTGTTCAGGATGTTGGACCGACCGAAGCTGGTGACGGCGTTGGCCAGAGGCAGGCTGTAGAGCCTCGCTCGCGCGTAGCCCGAGTAGCCGTAAAAGGAGTTGAGGAGTATCTTGAGAGCATACTGCTGGGCGTCAAGAAGGGTCCTCTCCTCGTCACTCGCGGTCTTCATCTGGCGTTTGATCTCGGTCCTCTGGGCCAGAAGGTCGTGAAGGACCCCGGGCACGATCCCCGGCGAGACCGAGGACTCGACGAACTCGCCGCCTGATGGGGACCTAACAACCTCCTCCAACGGGGGACGCTCGTCGGTGACGACCGTCGAGTAGCAGAGGTTGTGGGCCATCATTATCGATGGGTAGAGGGACCGGTAATCTAGTATCACCACGTCCTCCACCAGGCCCTTCCTGGGGTCGAGGACCGCGCCTCCCTTCAGCTCGAAGCTCTGGGCCGCCCTCGTCGAAGAGAGGTCGGCGTCGGGCTTCGGGGGGATGACCCGCTTTCGCTCCTGGAACTTTCGAAAGAGGAAGTTTTCGACCATGCCGGCCTGGCCGCCGTCGATGACGTCCTGGAGGAGCGAGCCACTCGTCTGGGCGAGGGCGATGTACTTGTCCAGAAGCTTCAGGTCGAGAAGGAGGTGGAGCGCTAGATACGAGTCGCGACGGGAGTAGCTGACAAGCCTTGCGAACTCCTCGCCATCGCTTGCCCAGAGCGCCTCCATCTCCTTCGGCTCGACGTCGTGCTTCTCGACCCCAAGAAGCTCGAGGCTCGCGTTTCGGAGGGTGTACCGCTTGAGGCTGAAAGACGACCTCACCAGGGGCAAAAGGTCGACGACGATCCTCCCCGTGATCTCGACCCTGGTCTGGGTCACTATCTTTCTCACCCGCCAGGAGCTATTGTCCCTCCCGACTCGGACGTCCAGGTTCAGCCTCTTCATCCTCTCTTCCAGGTATGGGAAGTCAAACTCGTTAGAGTCGTAGCCCGCGACCACGTCGGGATCGTACTCCTTGAAGATCTCGATGAATTTGGCCAGCATCTCCCTCTCGCCATTGCAGCAGAGGACGTCCGCTCTCGGACAGTCGACCTCCCGCCCCACCAGGACGAGGTCTTCTTTGCCTTTGTAAGGCGGGTAAAATCCGAGGCTGACCATGATCACCGGCGAGTTCTCGGGGTTTGGCATCGCCCCGTTGAGGGGAAGACACTCGATGTCGAAGGCGAGATGACGGAGCGGGGCGTTGGCCCTGGAGCTCTTGCCCTCGCTTCCGGCATCTGCCGGAAATAGGGGTCTAAGGGACGTGAAGGGGACTGGCCCTTTGGCCTCGGGCTCCTCGACCTTAACCCACCTCATCCCGCCCAGGTCCTGGTCGATGAGAAATCGGTTTTTGAAGAGGATGTCGGTCTCGTAAACCTCTCTGACGCCGGGAACGTTGAGGACGGTCTCCCTGAAGACTCTCACGGACTTTGGGTCCTTGGCGATGACCTTGAGCATCCTGTGAGGCTTTTCCTGGTAGCCGACGGGCTGAAACCTCTCCACCACTTCGGCCTCCAGATCCATGGCCCTGATGCCATCGATCGCCTCCCCCACCCTCTTCTCATCCACCCGCGCGTAGAAGTAGGGCCGAAATCCCGACGCCTTGATGGTCGTGGGTTTGCCCTCGGGGGTGGTTCCGAAGATCTGGACGACGGGGTATCCCTCGCCGTCGTAGACGTAGTTGGCGTCCAGGATCTGGAAGATCATCACCTTAGATAGGCTCAAAGATCGTTTTATAGTTTGTTGTGGAGAGGGTGTGAGAAATTCGATAACCAGAAAGGTTATAACTCAAAAGCCCGATCGCCGATGCGTGCTCACGGATGTACGAGGATGTACAACAGCGAGAAAAAGTCGCAATCAATGACGCGCTGATAGCACCAATTATTGGAGATCTTCACGACGCGTCAGAAAGTCAATATTCTTTGAACTAGGGAGGATGGCTTTGAGAGAGCTAATGTCCGGCAACGAGGCGATCGCCCGCGGGGCGTATGAAGCGGGGGTGACGGTGGCGACGGGCTACCCCGGCACACCGTCCACGGAAATTCTCGAGAACGTTGCCCGGTACAAATCAGATATTTATTCCGAATGGTCGCCTAACGAGAAGGTGGCCTTCGAGGTGGCGGCGGGCGCCTCCTGTGCCGGAGCCCGCTCGATAGTGACGATGAAGCATGTCGGCCTGAACGTGGCGGCAGACCCTCTGATGACCCTCAGCTACATCGGAGTTGAGGGCGGGTTTGTGGTCTGTGTCGCTGACGACCCGGGGATGCACTCGTCCCAGAACGAGCAGGACACCCGCCAGTATGCGAGATTTGCGAAGGTGCCGATCTTTGAGCCAGCCGACAGCCAGGAGGCTAAAGACTTTTTGATGCTGGCTATGGATGTCTCGGAGAAGTACCAGACCCCGGCGATCCTCCGATCGACGACGAGGGTGAGCCACTCACGAAGCCTGGTGGATCTGGGGGAGAGAACGGTCCTCGAAAGGGAGATCGGGATCGAGAAGAACCCGCCCCGATTCGTCCCCATACCGGTCTGGGGAAGGGTGATGAAGCAGAAGGTGGCTGACCGGCTCGGTTTCCTGGCCGAAGAGGCGGAAAATTCGGAGGCGAACAGGATCGAGCGGCGCGAAAAATCCCTTGGAATAGTGACAGCCTCCATGGCCTACCAGTACGTCCGAGAGGTCTGGCCCGAGGCGTCGGTCCTGAAGCTCGGCTTCTCCTACCCCTTTCCCGACGGTCTCATCAGAGAGTTCGCCGATGGCGTCGACCGCCTTCTCGTAGTCGAGGAGCTGGACGACTTCATCGAAGAGCATGTGAGGTCTCTTGGGATCGAGTGTCAGGGCCGAAAGTTCGTTCCTGGGGTCGGGGAGCTATCCGTCACCCGCCTTCGAGGATCGAGGGCGATGATGGAAGGGCGCGAGCCGAAGACACTGGATCAGAGGTTCGCCGAAGGGCTTCCCGCAAGGCCGCCGGTCCTCTGCCCAGGCTGTCCTCATCGAGGAGTTTTTTACACCCTCGGAAAGCACGACGTTGTCGTATCCGGGGACATCGGCTGCTACAGCCTGGGAGCCTTCAAGCCCCTGGACCGGATGGACATCATCCTCTGCATGGGCGGCGGTGTATCGATGGCTCACGGCTTTGACAAGGCTGGTGATCGAAGGAAGGTCGTGGGGGTCGTCGGCGACTCGACCTTCTTCCATTCGGGGATCACGGGGCTCATCGACATCGTCTACAACAGGGGCTCCTCGACGATAATAGTCCTGGACAACAGGACCACGGCCATGACCGGCCATCAGGACCATCCGGGGACCGGAAGGACCCTCGGAGGCGATGCTACAAAGGCGATCTCGATCCAGGATATCGGCAGAGCCTGCGGGATCGAGCGCGTGGCGACAGTCAACCCCTACGATCTTGAGGCGACGGAGAGGGCGATATCCGAGGATATGAACTCAAAGGAGCCGTCCCTCATCGTATCCCTAGCACCATGCCCGCTTCGGGAACGGCGCCGGGTCGGGCCCGTCAGGGCTATAGACTCGGACCTGTGCAAGGGGTGCAAGAGGTGCCTGAAGCTCGGATGCCCCGCCATCGAGTTCGATGGCGAGGTGCCAAAGATCAACATGCATCTCTGCGGAGGGTGCGGCCTATGTGAGGAGGTCTGCCCTCACGACGCCATATCGTCAGAGGAGGCAGAGTGATGTCGAACGTCAAGACCACAAGCGTCGTTTTTGTGGGGGTCGGAGGCCAGGGGATCCTTCTAGCGAGCACCATCGTCGCCCGGGCGGCCATGCTTTCGGGGCACCAGGTGAAGACGAACGAGGTTCACGGTATGGCCCAGCGGGGCGGCTCGGTGATCGCCCACGTCCGCTACGGCTCGGAGGTATTCAGCCCCACGGTTCCCGAGGGGACGGCCACAGTCCTCGGCGCCCTTGAACAAATAGAGGCCCTCCGGTACGCCCACTACATCGCTCCCGACGGCCTGGCCGTCGTCAGCGCCACGTCCGTAGTTCCCGTGACGGTATCCTCGGTATCCTCCGGGGCTGCGACCTATCCCGAGGACGTGGCCGACCGATTGAAAAGGGCCTTTCCTCGGCTCGTCTACTTCGACGCCGGAAAGATGGCCCTGGAGCTTGGCAACATCAGGGCCGCAAACATAGTCCTCCTGGGGGCTTTGTCGAGAGGTCTCGCCCTCCCGGAGGAGGCCTGGGTGGGGGCGATCGCGTCCTCGGTCAAGGAGAAGCAGAGGGATCTGAACTTGAGAGCTTTTGAGATCGGAAGGAGTGTCAGATGAGGGGGAAGGGCAGATGAGAGGCGAAGGAAACTTTCAGAACGAGAAGATGGAGACGGCATCGCAGGAAAAGATCAGAGAGCTTCAGTCCCGGCGGCTGAAGGAGATAGCAAGGCACGTCTACTCGAAAAACCCGATCTATCGGAAGCTCTTCGACGAGCACGGCGTCTCCCCCGAGGACATAAAGTCTGTCGAGGACGTAACGAAGCTCCCCCTTACGAACAAGGACCTCTTGCGGGAGAGCTACCCCCTCGGCCTATCCTGCGTCGATCGGAATCGAATCGTCGAGATGCACATGTCCAGCGGCTCCACGGGCACGCCCGTAGTCATGCCCTACACCCAGGGTGACCTCGACCAGTGGGCGGAGTGCATGGCCCGATGCTATCGGATGGCGGGAGCGGTGCCCGGAGACGCCGCTCAGATCACGCCTCTCTTCGGCCTATTCAACGGCGGGTTTGGGATGTACCACGGTGCCAGGGCCGCAGGCCTCTTCGTTATCCCGGCGGGGCCCGGAAACACCGCCCGTCAGATTCGGCTTGCCAGGGATTTCAAGACCAGGGTCCTCACCGGCGTCGTAAGCTACGGGATCAGGCTGATGGAGGTTATGGAGGAGATGAACGAGTCCCTCCCAGACCTTGATATCGGGATCTTCGGCGCCGAGGTCTTTTCCGACTCCATGAAGAAGAAGATATCCTCGGGCCTTGGGATCGAGGCCTTCGACATCTACGGGATGACCGAGTCTGGAGGCGTCGGGACCCTGGGGATGGACTGCGAGGCTCACGACGGCCTCCACGTCTGGGAGGACCACTACATCGTCGAGGTGATCGACCCTGCGACCGGCGAGGCGGTCGACGACGGCAAGACCGGTGAGCTGGTGGTGACCGCCCTGACGAGAGAGGCGCTGCCAGTCATCCGGTTCAGGACGGCGGACCTGACGAAAGTCGTCAGTCGAGAGCAATGCGACTGCGGCAGAACCCACGTCAAGATCGCACCCATCACCGGCAGGATCGACGACATGCTGATCATAAAGGGGGTGAACTTCTTCCCCAAGCAGGTCGAGCAGGCTCTGATGCAGATCCCCGGCGTCGGGGCGAACTACCAGATCATCATCGAGGAGACCGACGGAATGAAGGACGTCCGGATCAACGTCGAGGCTGAGGCAGGGGTGACGGGCTACGTCGTCGAGAAGGCCCTGAAGGAGGCTCTCGGATTCAGCCCGAAGGGGGACGTCTACCCCATCGGCGGCCTGCCCCGTCAGGAGGGGAAGGCGAAGAGGGTCTTTTACAAGAAGGCGGGTGAGGAGTAGGTCGGACCCCTGGCCGAACCACCTCATCCCCCAAGGTCTAGTTTGATCAGGAACCGGTTCTTGAAGAAGACGTCCTCTCGTAGAACTCCCGGACACTTGGGACGGAGAGGACCGACTCCCAGAACTTCCAGACGGACTTGGGGTCATTAACGATGACCTTCAGCATCTTTGGAGGTGCCTCTAGTAGCCGACGGGCCGAAACTGCTCCACCATCTCGACTAAAAGGCCCATCGTCCCGATCCCATCGATGGCTCCGTCAGATCCGTCTCTCGTCAACCCGGGCGTAGAATTAGGGACGAAATCCAGAGGCCTGGACGGTGATGGCCCTCCCCTCAGGGGTGATTCCTAAGAGCTGAACCATTTGGAACCTTTCTGGGTTGTAGCGTAGTTCGTGTCGAGGATCTGAAAGATCATCAACGGGGATAGGCTTCAGGGACGTATTATAAAAGCCGAAGAAATAATCAGCCGACTCAGAAGAAATGGAGGTATTTTGAGCCCAAACGAGGTAATATTAAAGTATGCTAATATCAACCATAAAGAAAGGATGGCTTATAAACTCCGTTATAAAATAGGAACACACCTTGGATTCCAACTGGATATTCAGGGACATGAAATAGATAAACTAAGTTATAAATTCCTTGCCTTCGCAAAGTCTTTCTCTGCAAGTGCCTTATTGTTCAAGGCCAGTGCATAATTAGGATCTTCCTCTATGGCTTTTTCATAGAATTCGATCGCTTTGTCATACTCACGCATTGTGTACCAATTATAGCCCATGTTATTATAAATAGATTTGGTGGCGGTGCTTGAAGTATCAAATCCTGTTAACGTGATACTTGTCTCACTCGTACCTACATATAATAGTAAAATTACTACAGATATTAATACAATAACCACCACAGATTGTTTAAACTTATACGACTCACCTGAATCTCCTTTTGGCTTTTCCGACCAGAGATATTTCTTCATCAACTCAAATATCAGTAGGGTAGTTATTCCGGACAAATAAGTAGCTAAATATAGAAAGAAATCTTTAGATAAATTCATATATTCACCCCATATCTTCTTAAGTTAGAATCATAGAAATATATAGTTATGTTTTGTGGATGACTATATATCTTACTTCGGTTCCCTATTTGATACTTAAAGCCGACCTGAACCACGTACACTCCTTCATCCTCAGCACTCAGGGTGATGTTCAGAGACTCGATTTCCCCTGGTTCTAATCTGAGCAATTCTTTGCTTCCTTCGGCCATCTGGCACTCATAAAGGCCCGGACTTGCTTGAATGGTACAACTATACTCACGGCGGGGCACTCTTCCAATATCACGACGGGTATCATCGGAAAGCCGCTCCGCCGAGTAATTCAGAACATTTATGTAAAATGGCGAAACGGTCATCATAGCATCATTGCAATTGGTTAATGCAAAGCTGAGTGGGCACCCCACGCTCTTTTCTTGCCAATAGTAAGAAATATTGTTGGATACATACTCTGGACATGATGGATCAATCTCGGTCATTATTGGCGCATCGCCAAAGTCGTTGTTTTTTAACCATTCGGCAGTATGAAAGGCCTCATCAGCATCTAAATATTTTTCGTCATAGTTAAATGTAATTCCCTTATCAATATAGTAATCTAAAGCACACTCCTGCGCTGAAGAGACTGCTCCAACAAGTAGGATGGCTACAACGATGACTAGAATCTCTCTCATATCTCAACCCTCCATCTTTCCATCCGCGATTGCTACAACGCATCTACTCTGATCTGAGGTATATTTAGTTCTCATGACTATTTGTCTTTGAGAGCCAGCTCCCTGTTATTCCTTATCATTGTGTTAGATGGATCTATCTCCATGGCTATATCATAGCACTCTATGGCCTCATCATATCTCTCCCATAAGTATAGAATCCATCCCTTGTTATTCCAGGCCATGGAATCACTGATATCCAGCTTCAGGACCTCGTCAAAGCAATGGATGGCCTCATAAAGACTGCCCTGCTCTGCAAGGGCAACGCCTTTGTTATACCAGGCCTCGGCATATGATCGGTTCAGCTCAAGAGCCCTTTCGTAACATGGGATAGCCTCATCGTATCTGCCATCCCCTGCCAGAGCGTTGCCTTTATTGTGCCAGGCCTCGGCATATGATCGGTTCAGCTCAAGAGCTCTTTCGTAACATGGGATAGCCTCATGGTACCTCTCCTGGTCAGTAAGGACCTTGCCCAAGTTGTTCCAAGCCACTGCATTACTCTCATCTAACTCCGTGGCTTTTCCAAAGTAGTAGATGGCTTCGCTGTAACTGCCCTGAAGATATAGGATTCTGCCCTTATTATTCCAGGCATCGGCGTAACTCGGCTTCAGCCGTATCGTCTCGTTATAGCATTCTAGTGCTATGTCATACCTTCCCTGGTCATCCAGAGTCTTGCCTTTATTATACCACACATCAGCAATTGAGCGATCGAGCTTTATAGCCTCATCGTAAGACTCGATGGCTTCATCTAAATTGCCTATCTGGCTTAGAGAAATTCCCAGGTTATTCCAGGCCTCGGCTGACTTTCTGATATCGAGTGCTTTCCTAAAACACCCAATCGATTCATTGTACATTCCCAGGAGGCGGAGTGTCTCGCCTTTATTATTGGCAGCGTGCCGAATGTG
>DAQG01000021.1 GCA_002502785.1 Methanothrix harundinacea
CAGGGTCGCCGCCTGATAGAGAGGGAGAAGGGTGATGAGAATAGGGATTAGCACTAGATTGGACCTCATAGATTTCCCCCAAAATTTCTAAGTATTTAGAGAGGTCACCACATAAAAATGTTTTTAAGAATTTAAACTGTTGTTTAGCAGGACTCTCGCCAGATCGAAATCGACAACACACAAAAAAAGAGCGGTGCCATTATTTATATTATATTTAGAACGCCAGCCCGAAGAGGTTCAGCATTATCACTGCGATCGCCCCCGGCGCGCCCAGGATGGCGCAGATCAAAAGCACGGGCAGGCTGTAGGGGATGCCGAGGCCGCCGATGACGTTGGCGAGGTACAGGATTATCAGGCCGAAAAGGGTGTTCACGGCCAGAAACTTCACAGACTTCATTATCAGGCTGAAAGAAACGTAGATCGCCAATAGCAGCAGCAATCCCAAAATCAAGATCTCCACTTGTACCACGGAAAATCACCTATAACCGGGTTATTTATGATTTTTCATCTTCGACCTCGAGAATCTCCATCTCGCTTTCCAGCCGGTGCCGCTCCTTGGTGTCCAGGGCGAGAGGGTCGATGTGAATTATCAATATCCCCTTCTTAAGGGAGACTTCGTCCCTCTGAGACTGGACGAACCTCAGCACCGACTCGTAGTTGCTCTGAGTTATGAGATACCCGAGACCCTCCAGAAGTATCAGGGGTTCATCGGCTTTGGAGAGGAAGTCGGAGATCATGCCGGAGAGCCTCGGGAAGTTGGCGGTCTCGACGTGCCTGTATTGGGGCTCGACCCCGGCTGACTGGGTGAGCCAGATAATCCTATTCGGGGAGAGGCTGTACCTTTCCATAAGCTTTTCGGGATGGTACCTGCTTATACATAGCCCCTCCACGCCCCGGCCCACCAGATCGCTGAATACCCTCAGGCTCTTTAGGGGCTTGTCCTCCTCGATCACGTAGGTGGTCCCGGGAGCGAGACGCAGCTCAATGGGGTTCAGACCATATTTTGCCATCAAGGGCTTTGCGGCGTCGGACAGGTCGAAAGTCGGATCAACCTCCCTGATCGCCTTTGCGAGACGCCTCAAGGCCGCGAAAAACTCCCAGCGGCTCAATCTCGCGCTTGCGTCGATCTTCACCGCGCTTCCGCTAGGAACCTCATCGATCTCGCCCATCTCCGGATCGCAAGCGACATCCTCATCCGGCCTTCTCATCCCAGAAAAGAGCTTCTCGGTCTCCATCATCATCGCGAGGTCCCTCATAACCACCATCCTTGCGGGCTCGTCGAGCCTCTTCAAAAGCGACTCCGCGAAGACCTTGAAGAGATAGGAAGAAAGGGGTCCCAGGAGGAATATCAGCTGCCGGGCCTCATTGATATCAGAGTCCAGCTTTTTGTTGACGAACTCGGGTCTCGTCTGGAGCAGAAGCCTCGTTCGACCCTTCCCGGAGAGGTCTTCGAGGGCATGGACGAAATCGAGTACTTCCGACTCCGGAACCAAGGACGCGTTCTCTTCGATCAGCTCTTCCAGGCTGTCCAGGAGGATTATGCTGTTCTTGCTGCTCTCCACGAAGGACTTTATGGTTATGAAGAGGAGGGGGAGGTTGTTGGGAGCGATGTACCTCTCGCCCCGGCCCTTCTCGTGGCTGAGCCTGACGATGGGAGTCTCGGTGAAATGCCATCTCACCCTGATCTCGTCGGGGTCTGACGAGGTTATGCACAGACCCTCTACTCCGTGAGTTATCTGGTCTGTGAATACCTCGTAGGCCTTCTCCGGGATTATGTAGGTCTTTCCCGGATCGAGGGTGTAGATGGGTCTCGTCTCTTTGATCACCTCGACGACCGGCTTTACCGCCACCTCCTCTTCGACGATCATCCTGGTGGCCGAGGGCCCCAGGGAGCCGGTCAGGGTCTTCTCCAGCCGGTCCCTCAGCTCGAATAGCTGCCTGGCATCGATCCCATCCCTTGTGGTGTTCAAGTCGGCCAGGTTCAACTCGACGACGTTTTTGGCCCTCTCGGCTCCGATGTACCTGGCAACCGTCCCCTCAAGCTCGTCCACCGTCCCGACCCTTATCACCATGCTCTCGCCAAAGGGCAGGACTGGGCAGGTCTCGATCCGAGGACAGATTTTGTATATGTCCACGAAGCTGTCGGCGAGGGCCTTCTCCTCTTCGGTGGGCTCATGGATCAGGGAGAATAAGACGTAAAGGGTGAAGTTGACCAGAATCGACCAGAAGAAGACGTGAGTCCAGACGTCGAGCTGGAGGCCGAAGAGAGCTGTGGGACGGAGGAGGGCGATCCCGAAGGGCCCGTTTAAGATCAGATCGTTCGAGACCCATCCAGAATCGACGAGGGTCGGAAGGAGTCCGGTGTAAATCCATATGAAAAAGCCTGCGACTAGACCTGCTACCGCCCCATGACGGCACCCCTTCTTCCAGTAGAGGCCGCCGAGGGCTGCCGGGGCGAGCTGGCATGCTGCGAGGAATGAAAGTAGGCCGATGTCGACTAGAGCGGGGAACCCGACCAAGAGAGAGTAGAGGTACCCGAGAGCCAATACCAGAAGTATGTTCAGCCGCTTCAGGGTGAGGATGAGGGACGGCAGATCTTTTCCCTTGCCGATCTTTCGGACGATGTAGGGCATCTCGAGGTCGTTTAGCATCATCGTGCCCACCGTCACCGCCGATACGAGGACCATGGCCGTGGCGGCCGAGGTCCCGCCAATGAAGACCAAGAGACCGAGAAGCTCATGGCCCTGACTGATGGGGATCGATACCATGAACATGTCAGCCCTTCCCTCCGTTCCGAGGAGAAGACCCCCCCAGGCCACCGCCGGAACGAAGAGGTTTATCAGCAGCATGTAAAGGGGAAAAAGCCACATCACTTTTTTCAGGTGTCCCTCATCGGAGTTCTCCACGACCATGACGTGAAACTGTCTCGGGAGAAAGAGGATCGCAAAGGAGGACATCACGGTCAGAGAGAACCAGGAGACGTAATCGACATCCAAAAGGCGAGAATAATCCGGGTTTGTGGCGATAGCGCTGACGATCTCGCCGTAGCCGCCGAAGACGCCATAGGTTATGTAGAGGCCCGCGGCTAGAAAGGCCACCAGTTTTACCACCGACTCGAAGGCCACCGCCGCGATCAATCCTTCGTGCCGCTCCAGAGGGTCGAGATGTCTCGTACCGAAGATTATGGCGAATACCCCCAGGAGGACGGCCACTATCAGCCTTCTCACCCCCAGGATTTCGTGATATCTGCCGCTTATTATCGTCAGCGACTCGGATATCGCTATCAGCTGGAGGGCGACGTAGGGGGTCATCACTATGAGAATCGCGATGGCGACGAGAGCCCCGACGACGTAGCTCCTCCCGTACCGGAAGCTTATGAAGTCGCTAATGGTGGCGAGACGGTGCTCCTTGGAGATGGTGATCATCTTTCTTATGATCGTCCATCCGAGGAGCATCACCAGCGAGGGCCCGAGATAAATGGGGAGAAATCCAAGGCCCTCGGTGGCGCCCCTTCCGACGGACCCGTAGAAGGCCCAGGCCGTGGCGTAGACCGAAAAGGATAGAGCGTAAACGTAGGGGTTTGATACGATGCTCTTGCCCTGATCGCGCTTTCGTTCGGCGTAATGGGCTACGCCGAAGAGGAGGAGCAGGTATAACACCATCGCAGCCAGGACAAGAACCGGGTTGATCAATTCGAGGTCCACCTGTCAAATAGATAAGCAAAGAGGATTATCATGAACCAGACCGCGACTATGTAGACTAGTATCGTGAAATGTCTGGAGGTTTCGTCTCCTCCTGCGACCAGAGATAGGATCGGCCAGTTGAGGAGAACGCTTCCTAGGATGAAGAGCAAGACCCAGAACTCGTCTTGCTCCATCAGATCTTTCCGAGATATCGTCATGGTGACTACAGGCCTGGAAGTACTACGGTCCCCTTTTCAGATATATCTACCGGATGCTTTTCAGCCGTTTGCAACGTTCAACGCCATCGGAGACTATGGGCACGCCTTTGTCAAAGTCCGTTTCGATGCTGAGGCGGCTCGATCGCAGGATATTCGATTGCAGCAATAGACAAATTGCCCTAATATTATGTTAATGAACGTCTTATCCTATTTGGTCCTGTTGGACGGCGCGAATCTCGCCACCCGAGACGCTTATAGCCCTCGATCTGCGGACTGCTTTTATATCAGAAACCTATTCTCCCCACGGTGACGTTAATTGGTCCTCAGAACTCATTATTCAGGTGATATACTTCCAGAGATGGACGGCCTACAGGTCACACTGGCGGGCTGGGCCCACGAGGTTCGAGACCTGGGCGGGATCTGCTTTCTCGTCCTGCGGGACCGCGAGGGCTTCGCTCAGGTGACGCTGGTCGCAAAGAAGGTGGATAAAGACCTCCTCGAAAGGGTGAGGCATCTTAGCCGGGAGAGCGTCCTTCTCGTCAAGGGAAAGGTTAAGGGCGAGCCGAAGGCTCCTCGGGGCTACGAGATCATCCCGTCAGATGTTGTGGTTCTGAACGAGGCCGATTCGCCTCTGCCCATGGACCCCACGGGAAAGGTGGGCGCGGACCTGGACACCAGGCTCGACTCGCGGTTCGTCGACCTGAGGAGGCCTTCGGTTCTGGCGGTATTCAGGATCGAGAGCGAGGTTCTTCGCTCCTTTCGAAACTTCTTCTCCGAGAACGGGTTCATCGAGGTCTGCACACCAAAGGTGGTGGCGACGGCCACCGAGGGCGGGACCGCCCTATTTCCCATAACCTACTTCGAGAGGGAGGCCTTCCTCAACCAGAGCCCTCAGCTCTACAAGCAGATGCTTATGTCAGCGGGCCTGGACAGGGTCTTTGAGATCGGGCCGATCTTCAGGGCTGAAGAGCACGACACGAGACGCCACCTGAACGAGGCGATATCCATCGACGTCGAGGTCAGCTTCGCCGACGAGGAGGATGTGATGGGCCTCCTGGAGAAGGCGATGGCCAAGGCCTACGGCGACGTCGCCGAGAGATGTCAGAAGGACCTGGAGGCTCTCGGCATCGAGCTGGCCGTTCCCAAGACTCCCTTCAAGAGGGTGACCTACACCGAGGCGCTGAAGATCGCAAACGAGGGCAGGGCCACCAAGATCGAGTGGGGAGACGACCTGGACACCGAGGCCGAGAAGGCGATAGGCGCAGCCATCGGCGAGCACTACTTCATGACCGAGTGGCCCACCGTAATCAAGCCCTATTACACCCAGCCTTTCGAAGACAGGCCGGAGATCAGCAGGGGATTCGACCTGATGCATCCCCAGATGGAGCTGGCCAGCGGCGCTCAGAGGGTCCACGATCCCGAGCTTCTCGTCCAGAAGATAAGAAAACAGGGTCTCGACCCCGATGGGTTCGAGTTCTACCTGAAGGCCTTCAGGTACGGGATGCCCCCCCATGCCGGTTGGGGCCTGGGCCTTGGGAGGGTCGTTCTCACCATGCTCGGCCTTGAGAACATAAGGGATGCCGTCCTATTCCCCAGGGATCGAAGAAGATTAGTTCCTTAGATTTCGACGAATTTGGTGGGCGCAAGCCCACTCATAATCAATTTTTGGCCAGCAAGGCGGAAATCGGGAATCGATCGTCATTCGACCCAAGTTCCGTTAAAAAGCTCTTTATTTACAAATGGATCTCGAGCATCTCGTAGCGACCTGCGTCCGCTTCCACATGCTGCCAACGGGCGAGGTGCTGTACTTTCCTCGGGTCCAGGACCTCTTCGACGAGAAAGGCACCATTAAGAAGGAGGCGTACCACTGGAGGGCGGGAAAGTTCTTCACCGTTCTGACCAGGTACGCCGAAGCCTTTCGGTGCGGCAAAGATGCTGAATCCTGAGGTTTGTTATCTCATTATAACCAAAAATCGGGAAAGATTTATACTTCTATATTCGCGATGGGTGGAGCGATCGGCTATCTTTCAATGGGCGGACGATAGAACTTCTCGGGGCGCGATATGGCCAGAATTCGGCGTTTATAGGGGTCAAAGCCCTGAATTCTCGGCCTTTTTCTGCAGGTTTAAATAGAAGGAAGAGTTGGGTGAGAACCTCGGGTTTTTCCCTCGGATCATCGGCGAACTTCCGATATAAATTGGACCGCGTGAGCCGAAGGTGTTAATAACGTTCGAGCCCTTACTAGTCAGGTTGAAGATCGTGCTATATGGGGGTATTACAAGTTTGTCGCGCCTTTTGCCTTGCCCTTGTTTTATCGGGGGGATTCGTCTTTGAGTCGGAGGGTTAACGGACACAAAACGCAGCAGATAACGCTGGAAGGTGTCTCCTTATCGGAGATGCCGATGGTCAGGACCACCGACGGCCACCTGATGAGGTGGAACAAGGAGGCCGTGATGAACCAGCTCACGAGGGAGACGAAGCTCTCTGAGCAGTTCTATAGGATCCCCGGCATCTCCGAGGAGGAGGCGAGAGAGATCGCCCGGGAGGTGGAGCGGAGGATCAGGTGGATGGACGTCAAGTTCCTCTCCGGCCCCCTGGTGAGGGAGATCGTGAACGTCATCCTCCTCGAAAGACACCACCTGGAGTGGAGGAACATCTGCACGAGAGCCGGAACCCCGGTCTACGACGCCCACCTCATCGACGTCGGATCGGGCTTCGAGGCCCACGAGAACGCGAACCTCCAGGAGAACGCCGAGACGAGCCACAAGAAGAAGGCCGACAAGATCTCAAAAGAGCAGTACCTCCTACTCATCCCGCCATACCTCTCTGACCACCACCTGGCCGGCGACCTCCACATCCACGACCTGGAGTACTTCGGCACTCGCCCGTTCTGCCAGGACTGGGACCTACGCTACTTCTTCTACTACGGCCTCATGCCCGATGGCACAGGGACCAAGGCTAGCGTTGCAGGCCCCGCAAAAAAGCCGGAGGTAGCGATGCTCCATGCCGTAAAGGCCCTCGCCTCGGCCCAGACCAACTTCGCCGGAGGCCAGGGGTTCTACAACTTCCTCACCTTCTTATCCCCATACCTGGAGGGGCTCGATTACGATGGAATCTGCCAGCTGATGCAGATGTTCGTCTACGAGATGACCCAGATGATGGTGGCGCGAGGCGGCCAGGTCGTCTTCTCATCAGTCCAGCTCAGCCCCGGAGTCCCGAAGCTCTGGCGGGACAAGCCCGTCGTCTACAAGGGCAAGGTCTGGGACGGCGTCGGAGCCCCCCTCAAGACCTACGGCGAGTTCGAGAAGGAGGTCAGGCTCGGCTTCAAGGCGCTGATGGAGGTGATGCTGGAGGGCGACTACTGGGGCAAGCCCTTCAACTTCCCAAAGCCCGAGATCTCCATCGAGCCAGACTTCATGGCCGAGGACGATGGATTCAACGCCGCCAATCCCGACCTTCCGACCTACAGGGATCTCTACCTTCTCACCTTCAAGCTCGCCTCCAAGTTCGGCACTCCCTACTACGATAACCAGCTCCCGGCCTACCGGGGCGCCGGAAAGGGGATAAGCTGCTATCAATGCTGCGCGTACCAGTTCGCTGCAACCTTCGAGAGCGACGCGGACTTCGACGACAAGCTCTACTTCAAAGACGGGATGCACTTCTCCATGGGCTCTTGGCAGGTAGTCTCCCTCAACTGCCCAAGGGCCGCTTACCTGGCCCGCGGCGACGACGAACTGCTTTTCGAGTACCTCAGAGGGCTGATGGACACCGCCGTCGACATATTCAAGGTCAAGCGCGAATGGATGAACCAGGTGGTCAAAAACCGCAGAATGCCCTTCGCAACCCAGAGGCCGAAAGATCCCCAGACCGGCGAGAGGGGCACTGTGGCCGTCGACCTGGAAGGGCTCGTCTACACCATCGGCGTCGTCGGCGTCAACGAGATGGTCCAGTTCCACACCGGATCTCAGATGCACGAGTCGAAGGAAGCCTGGAAGCTGGCGGTGAGGGCGATGACCGAGATGGAGATCTACGCGAAAGAGCTCAGCCAGCGCCACGGCATGACCATAGCTCTCGCCAGAACCCCGGCAGAGACGGTGGTCCAGAGGTTCGCAGTCTCAGACCTCCTCCACGAGGAGTTCAGAGACTGCGCCATGAAGGTGGTCAAGGGGGATCTAGAGACCGCCATGACCAGGATCCACCAGACCCGGGACCTTCCCGTCTATTATACCAACGGGACCCACGTGCCGCCCTCCCTGGACGTCTCGATCTTCGAGAGGGCGAAATTGGAGCACATCTTCTTCCCCATCGTTGACGGCGGGAACATATTCCACATCTTCCTGGGGGAGTCAGCCCCCGATCCCGAGGGGCTGATGGACTTCGCCATGAACCTCGCGAGAAGCACCCAGATAGGCTACTTCGCCTTCACGAGGGACATGACCGTCTGCCTGAGCTGTTTCCACGTTGCTCCCGGCCTGAAGGAGGAGTGCCCGCGTTGCGAGTCTGATCATCTGGAGCACCTCTCCAGGGTGACCGGCTACCTTCAGTCGGTGAGCGGATGGAACGAGGCCAAAAAGCAGGAGTTGAAGGATAGGAACAGGTACTCGGACCTGAGCTGATCCAACGCAACCGGCCGGGATAGTGCTCCGTTCATCCGGTGAGAACATCTCCAATTCTTTCCGATCTATGAGCCCCCTAACGAAAGTTATATATCGTATATCCCGGACTGTAAATTTGCCAACTTTGGCAACTTTGGAGGAATTTGTAATGCCGGCAGTAGTTAACAGAGACGAGTGTGTAAGTTGCGGAACCTGTGTCGAGGAGTGTCCGGAAGAGGCGATCGCCCTGGACGACGAAGAAATAGCAGTGGTGAACGCCGACAAGTGCACTGAGTGCGGCACTTGCGTCGAGGCCTGCCCCTCTGAGGCGATCACCCTCGAGTGAACACATTTCTTTTAATATTTTTCGCAAGTGGTCGCGGAGCACTCTTTTCGTCTCCAGCGATAACCTGTGTCGCCTATTTGTTTCTGTCTCGTCGAACGAGCCGATTGCTCCGAGCCGATCGTTCTTTTATCGATCGACGTTGGCCCATTACACGAGGCTCCGATTGACGAAAGCTATATATCAGGACCCGCCGGTTTGTAACTCTGCTGGTTCTGGCAGTTTTGGAGGATTTCGCGGTGGCGGCGGTGGTAGACAAAGGGGATTGCATAAGCTTTGAAACCTGCGTCGACGAGTGCTCTCAGAAGGCTATCACCATGGGTGACGACGAAATCGCCGTCATAGATACCGACAAGGGTATCGTGGGCGGCAGATGCATCGAGGTCAGTCCCTCCGAGGCGACGAGCCCAGAGGGCTGAAATGCTTTATTATTCGTAATTTTCGGGGAATTTTATGAGATTTGAAAGGGGGCTTGTGGCAGCCCTGGTACTTCTTCTGATATTTTCAGGTCAGATTGCGTATATGCTGACGGAATGGCGCTGGTTCCAGTCTCTTGGTTACTCCAGCGTATACGGGACGATAATCGCAGTGAGGATCGTCCTCTTCTTGGGGTCGGCTCTAGCGTTCGGGGCGGTTAGCTTCGCCAACCTGAGGTTGATCGGCGAGAGGCCCAGATATCTATCCTGGATCGTGGTTTCGGTATCGATATTCTTCGGCCTTGTGGCGCAGTTTGGCTGGGAGAGGGTCTTACTGGCCCTCAATGCCCAGACCTTCGCGGTGAACGACCCCCTCTTCGGGATGGACCTCGGGTTCTACGTCTTCACCCTGCCGCTGATCTGGGCTCTATGGTACGCGATCGTTTTCGCGATCCTGGTCAATCTGGCCATCACCGCCGGAGCATACCTATTCCTCCAGGCCGACCGGCTCATCTTCGGCCCGGAGGAGAGAGATTACGCCGAGATCGCGAAGTCGATCCCCAAAAGAGCTCTGGCCCACATGAGCGCTCTCTTGGGAATCCTCGCCATCCTCTTCTCATTTCGATACCTGCTGGATCGGTATGAGCTCCTCTACTCGGCGACGGGGGTCGTCTACGGCGCGGGTTACGCCGACGTATACGCCCGCCTCCCCTTCCTATATGTCCACGCAGGCGCCGCGCTTCTTGTAGCCCTCCTCCTCTTCGCCTTCGCGGCCGGAAGGAGGTCGGCCCGGGTTCCCCTCATCATTGGCGTCATCGTCGTCGCGACGGCGGGGCTCGGGGTGATATACCCGACGGTGGTCCAGCAGTACAGCGTTGCCCCTAACGAGATCGTGATGGAATCGCCCTTTATCGCCCACAACATCAACTACACCCTCCTCGCCTACGGCCTGGACCGGGTGGACGAACGTCCCTTCTCGGTGGACTACAACCTGACCGGCGAGGATTTGAGGTCCAACAGCGGGACCGTGGAGAACATCCGGCTCTGGGACTGGCGTCCTCTTCTCAGCACCTACAAGCAGCTTCAGGAGATCAGGCTCTACTACGAGTTCTTCGACGTCGACGTGGACAGATACATGATCGACGGCGAGAAGAGGCAAGTTATGCTCTCGGCAAGAGAGCTATCCCAGGAGGAGCTTCCTGAGCAGGCCAAGACCTGGCAGAACATCCATCTCTTCTACACCCACGGTTACGGGATCTGCATGAGCCCTGCCAACGTCGTGACTCCAGAGGGTCTTCCTGAGTTCTACGTCAAAAATCTCCCACCGGACTCGGCCCTGGGGGAGATGGTCCGGCCCGAGATCTACTACGGAGAGGGCCAGAAAGAATACGTCGTGGTGAACACGGGCCTTGAGGAGTTCGACTACCCCCTGGGAGACGAGAACGTCTACGCCACCTACAACGGCACGGGGGGTATCGAGCTAGATCCCCTGATGAGGCTTCTTATGACGTACAGGCTCGCAAGCCTCAAGATCCTCCTCAGCGACGACGTGACCACCGAGAGCAGGGTGATGATTTACAGAAACGTCATCGATCGGGCCGACACCCTCGCTCCCTTCCTCGCCTACGACCAGGACCCCTACATCGTCTTTGCAGATGGAAGGCTCTACTGGATCGTGGACGCCTACACCCTCACCGACCGCTACCCATACTCCGAGCCCTCGGGTGGGTTCAACTACATCAGAAACTCGGTAAAGGTCGTCATCGACGCCTACAACGGGACCGTTCGGTACTATGTCGTCGAGGATGAGCCGATCGTCAGGGCCTACGAGGCGATATTCCCGGACCTCTTCTTGCCCCTCGACTCGATGCCCGAAGAGCTCCAGGCCCACCTCAGGTACCCCGTCGACCTCTTCAAGGTCCAGGCCGGGATCTACAGAAACTACCACATGAATGACCCCCAGGTATTCTACAACCGGGAAGACGCCTGGGACATCCCGACGGAGGTCTACCAGGGAAGCCGGCAGACCGTCGAGCCCTACTACGTCATCATGAAGACCCCCGGAACCGAGGGGGGCGAGGAGTTCATGCTGATCCAGCCCTTCACGCCGCGGTCTAAGAACAACATGATCGCCTGGATGTGTGCCAAGTCCGATCAGCCCGACTACGGTGACCTCGTCGTATTCAAGTTCCCCAAAGACCAATTGATTTTCGGTCCGATGCAGATCGAGGCGAGGATCGACCAGGACACCGACATCTCCGAGCAGCTTACCCTCTGGAGCCAGAAGGGGAGCAGCGTAATCAGGGGCAACCTCCTCGTAATACCCATAGATAAGAGCCTCCTATACGTTGAGCCCCTCTACCTCAGGGCCGAGAACAGCGAGCTTCCCGAGCTGAAACGGGTGATCGTCGCCTACAACGGCAAGGTGGCGATGGAGGAGACTCTCGAGGAGGCCCTGGCGATGATATTCGAGTTTGCGCCAGAAGCTGCCCCAGCTGGGACAGCTGCCGGGAAGAGGGAGGACCAGAGCACGGCAGAGCTGATCGGCGAGGCCGGGACTTTGTACAGGTCCGCCCAAGAGCAGCTCCGGGCCGGGAACTGGTCTGGCTACGGCGAGGAGATCGACCGGCTCGGTGACGTGATAAGGGCTCTGGAGGAGAGGACTGTGGCCTAGAGCTAGTCTTGCGGAATGGAATATCTTAATTCCGAAAAATCGGGCGGCTTCCGGGTCCGAGCCGCTCGGAACCATGTGCTTTGGACTATCGCCGATCCTGCGTCGTCGATTCGGGACGCTTTTCGCGTCTCGGATCGAAAATCCCCTCACTTCAGGTTCTGGCGGGCCCGTCCTCGTACATCCTGATCGTCAGCTCTTCTTTATCGTCTGCAGGGGCGGAGGCCTGGTGGTCGGAGATCACATCGTAGAAATGGTCCCAGTCGAGGGTCGTGGAGACGCAGCCATTGGTCAGAAGGGGGACGCCCATCGCCGGGATGTCGTAGCCGTGGCAAAGGTCGACGCCCTCCTTGATCTCCATGCTGCAGCCGACGCCAATGATCGCCCGAGGCCGATACTTCTTGATCATCCTCTTTATGACGCTGGACCCCGGAGCCACAAAGAACCTGTACCCCAACCCCTCGGCGAAGACCTTGGCTGGCCCCACCTCGCACCTGCCGCAGTTGACGCACCGGAGCCCCTCCGGGGTGAGCTTTGCGGGACAGTCGACGCTTCGGAGGCACTGGGGCAGGAAGATCGACCGCTCATCCATCGGAACCGCTTCGAACTTCTCGGCGTTGATGTAGTTACGAAGCCTTATCCCCACATCGTCGACGATGGCGTCGTCGGCCCTGAAAGTTCTGAAGATGCTCTTAATAAGGCTCTCAAGAAAACAGACGGAGATCAGCATGATCCTGGCCATGAAGAAGTGGCCGGTCTTGAAGGAGTAGGCTATGAGGGCCGCGCCGAGGACCGCGGATACGAGAACGGCCGCGGCCAGGACGAAGACCGCCTTTCCCAGCAGGTAGAAGACGGGGTCCATGAAAGGGGGGAGCATGATCCAAGATGGAGACGAAGTATATATAAGGACAGGCCTATTGTTGTCACCCAGAATTTCCGCATCTGGATATCGAGAGGGGGCTCAAGGATTGTGAGTCTACCCAGATGCCGGAGAAGATATCAGCGTCCTGAACAGAGATGGAATCTGAAGGAAGGTTTTTGGAGATGGGGGCGAGAGGGAATTTATCCCGAAGGCCGCAAGCTTTTTATCGCATGGTACGCTGGGATGCTTACCTTCGCCTTTATCTAACTTAGGATTATAATGAGGATTTGATATGGCCAGAATGCACACCAGAAGAAAGGGGTCCTCGAGATCAAGGCCGCCTTTCAGATCAACGCCACCCGAGTGGTGCGACATGAACAAAGAGGAGCTGGAAAAGCACGTTCTCAGGCTCTACGGAAATGGCGTCTCCCCCACCATGATAGGGCTCACCCTCAGAGACCAGTACGGGGTGCCCAGCGTCAAGCCGATCCTGGGAACCAAGCTCACCAGGTATCTGAAGGAGAACGCCGAGGTGCCGGAGATCCCCGAGGATCTCACAAACCTTATGCGAAAGGCGATCGGCATGAGAAAGCACCTGGCGAGCAACAAGAAGGACCTTCACAACAGAAGGTGGCTCCAGCTAACCGAGAACAAGATCAGACGTCTTGCAAAGTACTATCGCGGTACTGGACGGCTGCCTCAGAACTGGCAGTACAAGCCAGAGACCGCTGAGATGCTCATTACATGAAACGGCTGGAGAAGCTGGCAAAGTCCGCGGCCAGCTCCCTCTTGCAGTGTGAGAATGTCAGGGTCATATCCCACAATGATGCCGACGGGATAACCTCAGCGGGCCTGATCTGCAACGCCCTGAAAAGGGCGGAGATCCCCTTTCATGCCACCCTCGTCAGCAGGCTCGATCAGTCGCTCGTCGACTCCATTGAGCCTCCGGTGGTCTTCTGCGACATGGGGAGCGGAAAGCCTCATCTTGTATCGCAGATTAAGGGTGAGGTATTCGTCTTCGACCACCACACGCCGGTGGGGGCCCTCGAATGCCTCCACGTAAACCCTCACCTGGTGGGGGTGGACGGAGCCTTCGAGCTCTCCGCCTCAGGGACGGTCTACACTGTGGTCCGGGAGATGGGGGAGAACGTGGACCTGGCGGGCCTCGCCCTGGCGGGGGCTTTGGGCGACCGACAGATGATGATCGGGGCGAACCGGACGATCCTCGAGGAGGCCGCAAACGCCGGGATGGTGGAGATCAGGCCAGGGCTGAAGATGGATGACGGGCCAGTCGATTCCGTCCTTGCCAGCGCCCTCGACCCCCTTTTGGATATGACCGGCGATCCCGAGAAGACTAGGGCCTTCATCGATGAGCTGGGGATTTCCGGCGACCTTCCCAAATTGAAAGGAAAGGATCTCTCGCGTCTCTCGACGGCTCTCGTCCTGAAGATTCTTATGCAGGGCAGCTTTGCGGCCGACTCGGTCGTCGGGGAGATGATCAGGCTGAAGAAGGAGGTCGTCGAGAACGCCTTCGAGTTCATGTGGATCCTCGACTCCTGCGGCAAGATGGAGGAGACGGGCCTCGCCTTGACCCTCTGCATGAGAGATACTGCGTTCCTCGCAGAGTGCAGAAAGATCAATCAGGACTACAAGGCGAGGACCCTCTCGGAGGTCAGGCTCGCCCAGGAGAAGCTCCAGGAGACCGAGAACATAAGGTACGTCCTTCTCGACGATATGGACGCTGCAGGGGTCGTATCTGGACTTTGCGTGCGGTACCTTTATGCCGACAAGCCGATGATCGTATTGAACAGGGTTGAGGATATGATCAAGATCTCGGCTCGGGGCAACAGGCTTCTCGTATTCAACGGCCTCGACCTATCTGTCGCCCTCAAGGAGGGGGCAGAGAAGGTCGGCGGCCACGGTGGCGGCCACAGCGTCGCCAGTGGTGCCTCAATCCCCATAGGGGCCGAAGATGAGTTCATAAACCACGTCGACGCGGTGGTGGGCCAGCAGCTTTCTGAGGGTCATAAAGGATGATGCGAGCAAGGCTGAAATTTGAGGGCGATGTGGCTGGAGAGGTCGCTTGGTCCCTCGATCCAGACAACCTGCCGGGTATGAAGGTCGAGGTGGGGGATGGGGCCTTTGAGGTCGAGTTTTCCGCCGAGAAGGTGGGGACGCTTCTTGCGACCGCCGACGACCTGATCATGAACATAAAGATCGCTGAAGATTTGCTTGAGAGTGAGGTGGGGAAGTGAAGTTTCATTTGGAGGCGAGCTTCAGGCTCAGCGCCGATGCTGCCGACGCCGAGAAGGATATCGAGGAGTTCTTCGCTGGCGCGGCCGAGATTCTGAAGAAGGGGGCCGCCGACGGCAAGGGTGCAGAGGTCAAAAGCTGGAAGCTCGACGAGGGTGAGATATTCGTCGTCATAGAGAGCGACAGGTTTGTTAGAGCTCACGACGCCGTTTTGAGGCTCCGAAGGCCCCTTGCGGAGCTTCTGGGCAAGAAGTACAGGGTCGGGGTCAGGGGCCTTGAGATCTCGAAGTACGAGATCGAAGTCAAGTCCGAGCGATCCATCGACCACAAGATCCCACACGTCCGGGAGATGAAGCACGAGGGCGGGGTCTTGACCCTCTCTTTGGACGTCGACGAGTCGGACCTGAAAAACCAGGTTCCCGACAGGATCGTGAGCCTCCTGGACGAGAAGCTTGCGGCCGAGGAGTACGGCGGCAAGGCCGAGCACTGGGAGCTTTTATGGGAGAGCGAGCCGAGGGCGCCGAAGTTCGAGCGTGACCCCACCGAGGAGCTTGTCAACCGGGGCTGGATCAAGCACGGTGCGAGCCGCGGCCAATGGATCTACGGCCCCGAGGGGACCCATCTATTTCGGGTTCTGGAGAGGATCGTCCTCGAGGAGATCATCGAGCCTCTCGGATACCGAGAGATGATCTTTCCGAAGCTAGTCACCTGGGACGTCTGGAAGAAGAGCGGCCACGCCATGGGCGTCTACCCGGAGATCTACTACGTCTGTCCCCCCAAGACCCGGGACCCCGAGTTCTGGGAAGAGGTGATCGACCACTACAAGGTGACGAGGGAGGTTCCCGTGGAGCTTGTCAAGGAGAAGATCGACAACCCCATCGGCGGGATGTGTTACGCCCAGTGTCCCCCCTCCTGGGTATTCTTCCAGGGGAGGACCCTTCCGAACGAGGACCTGCCGATAAGGATCTTCGACCGGTCCGGGACGAGCCACAGGTACGAGAGCGGCGGGATTCACGGGATCGAGAGGGTCGACGAGTTCCACAGAATCGAGATCGTCTGGATGGGAACCCAGGAGCAGGTGAAGGAAGAGGCCGAGCGGCTGAAGGCCTGCTACAAGAAGATCTTCGAGGATATCCTGGAGCTGCGGTGGCGGATGGCGTGGGTCACCCCCTGGTTCATGGCCCAGGAGGGAAAGACGGGCCTTGCGGAGATGACCGGAGCCGGGACCGTCGACTACGAGGCGATTCTCCCCTACAACGGCGACTGGATCGAGTTTCAGAACCTCTCCATCAACGGCGACAAGTACCCGAGGGGCTTCAACGTCAAGGCCCAAAGCAACGAGCAGCTCTGGAGCGGCTGCTCCGGCGTGGGCCTGGAGCGGTGGACGAGCGCCTTCCTCGGCCAGAAGGGGCTCGACCCCGAGAACTGGCCCGAAGCCTTCAGGAAGCGTTTCGGCGAGATGCCGAAGGGGATCAGGTTCCTCTGATCCCCGATCCAAAAATCTTCAATTACCTTGTTAACCGTAAAGAATTTATTTGATAAACTAGGATACAAAAGGGGTGAAGCCCAAATATGAGAAAATATGCTATGTTAATTGCTAATGGAGAATTTTCCGATCCATCCTTCAAAAGTTTTAATGTTGTCGAAGATATAAATATTCTCAGTTCTAAATTACCTCATAAAAAAATTGGTAATTTTATTGTAGATGGGTATATAATAAATAAGTCCAAAGAACACACTGAGAATATGTTGCGGTCTTTTTTCAAAAATAAAGGGATGGATAATACATTGTTTATTTATTTTAATTGTCATACTGTTGTAGAAGGGGGTGAAATATATTTTATAATGAATAACACAAATTCATCAATGTTGAATTCAACTGCGTTAAGTGCCGATTTTGTAAAAGATCTAATGCTGAATTGCGAATCTGATAAACAAGTCTTGGTTTTAGATTGTTGTCTTAAACCGTTGGATGATTCTAGTATTGATTTATATGATTATTTTGATAATATGGGTGATGGGAGGATTGTAATAACAGCGTGCGATTTTAACGAAGAATTCGGATTGGAAGAATCTATATCGAATAATGAGTCAACGTATGTGAGATCACCATTTACGAAATATATCATTCAAGGTTTGGATGGCATGGCAGATGCAGAAATGGATGGTGATATCTCTGCTATAGAGTTGTTTAATTACGTTAGAAAAGAAGTTATCGATAATGATAAAAATGTAAGTCCACAAATAATTGGAAATTCGCCAGATATAATTATTGCTAATAATCCGCATATACCAACGATTTCGTGCAAAAAAAGCGAAGTCGAACGCACTATAGAAGCTATGAAACATCCTTTATCCGAAGATGATAAGAAGTATTTAGAAAGGCATCTAGCAAAAAAATATAAGGATTACAGCCTCTGGTGGATTAAGATCGCAGATGGCGATTCCCACGAAGAATTAGGTAAGGAAGCGGCATTATATTTAAGAACTGCCTTACATCATAATATTAAGATAGCGGTAAGCTGCGGTAAAACTTTGTTCGAAACCATATATAGTTTAGACGTTACTGGAAAAAGTTATATAACAGTATATCCCTTAAGTGTGTATCCCTCTAGTAGGGTTACCAACATCGATTCTAATATTTTAACAGCGTTTTGTATGGCCAAATTATCTAAGTCAGATTCATCAACCGACGTAACCGCCTATTTGCTGCAGGCCTGTGTAGGCTCCGATGGGCCAATATCCAAATATTCCAAGGAAAATACAGAAAATCTTCTTGAAGAAGCCAGCAAAGCGAACTATTTTCTTTTAGGAATAGGCAATCCGATGAATCCGCACGCAAATATTAGTAATTTTTTTGATAATGCGGAATTGTCTCCGTCGGGAATTGGCGCAGTTGGCGAAATAATATATCATTTGTTTGATAAAGATGGGTTTTTTATATTAGATAAAGATCTGAATGCTGGTGATAAAGCGCGCATAGAATCGTATTATCGACAATTTATAAATCTAAGTCTTGACCAACTAGATCGAATAAGAAAGAGCGTTGGAGTTAATCTAATCGCAGTTGCTGGAGGCGAAGATAAACATAATGCAATTTTTGGTGCAATTAAAGCGGGCTTGGTAAGAACTCTCATAACAGATCTAGAAACAGCCAAGTGGTTATATAGTCAACACCTTGGGGATTTTAAAAAATCGAGTTATACTAAGGGATTGAGAGGTGCTATAATTGGGGCTAATCCAATTCACCTTCACGTATGAAATGCTCAGAATGTGGAGACATACCTCGAACTACTACTGGTGGCAATTGCATAAAATGTGGTGGAGAACTTATCTATATAAACGAAAAAAAATAGAGGGCTTTCGTTGACTCTACAAGTTAAAAGAGATTTAAGTGAATATGTGGCTGATTCGCCAGCAGCGAATTCATTAGCGGGAGCTTCGATATTTTGGGTGGGAGGCTTTTTTGCTTGGACATTCTCCAATGAATCAAATTGGAGATGGGTTTTAGGTCATCTTGGAGGTTTAAGTATCGCAGAGGAGATAATATTTGGCATATGTATATTGTTCATCATAGGTGTATCTAGCAAAATTATGAACCTTTTTAAGGCTCCTCGCTGTTTTGTG
>DAQG01000012.1 GCA_002502785.1 Methanothrix harundinacea
TTAGATCTTGGAGAGGGGTAAGTATGTAATGAAGGAAAAGCCTTCATCCGGTAACTCGCTTCTTTGCAGATATGTTTGAGGTTGACAGCCAATTCTTTAGCAATGTCTTCATCACTAGCATCTTTGAATCCCTCATTAAGCCGCTTCCAAAGTGTAGTGTCCTCAAGGCTTTTGAGCATCATGACCGATGGCATGTCAGAATCCTCACCAGTTCACTGATTATTGCAAAGGATATTAATCTCACTGATCGATCCAACCATTTGAGACTGTTCAAAATTATCTAGCTACAATGATACAAAACCCAGATAGCGCAGACAGCGGAACTCTTTTCAACCAAAACCGCCCACCACCGCCCATCATTGTATATTATCGTACATGATTGGAGGAGAGATCGATTTGATTCCAAGAGACCTTGCACCGACGCTCTTAAACGCTCACAATTCACCGACGCGGAGGCGGACCTGATGTTTCTCGCGCCGACGCCATACCTGGCCCTTCTGGCCTCGATAATAATTATGCTCGCAATTACCTTCTTTATAATTCTGAGGAGATCCGATGCTTAACCAGATCCTTCTCGTCGCCTACGTCGCTGTCATCGTCATCCTCTCGATAAGGCTCCGGCAGGGGACCTTTGCGGGATTCGTCATCTCCGACAGAAACGTTATGTACCCCGCCGTCATCGGGATCGCCTTCACCGCCGCCTACTTCAGCGCGGCATCGTTTTTGGGAGGGGGCGGGTACGGCCTCATCGCCGGCTTCCCCTGGGTGATCTGGGCGACCCTCATGCACGTCGCCTTCGCCTGCCTCGCCTGGCTGATGGCCCCCAAAATCTGGGCGATGGCCAAGTCCTACGACGCCAAGACCGTCCCCCAGTTTCTGGAACGGAGGTACGGCTCTCCCAGCGGCAGGGTGCTTCTCGCGATGATAATGCTCGTGATGTACACCGTCTACCTGATCGCGATCTTCAAGGGATGCGCCCACCTCTTCGAGGGGCTTCTCGGGATCAGCTACATCCAGGGCCTCCTCATCGCCGTCGTCATCGTCGCCATCTACTACGCCATCGGGGGCCTTCCCGCCATCCTCTGGATCAGCTTCATCCAGGGGATCATAATGGTCGGCGGTGCGATCCTCCTCTACGCGGCCCTCCTCTACAACGGCGGGGGGACGGAGATCTGGGCGAACATCCCCGCGGCGGTGACGAGCATGTCCGGAGACCTCGTCCCCTGGCAGAAGACCGTCGGGACGGCCTTCTCGATAAGCCTGGGGCTTCTCGCGCTTCCCGACCTTCTCATCATGATCTTCTCTGCGAAAGACGGCCGGGTGGTGCGGTTCGCCGGGATCTACAGCCCGATTGCGATCGCCATATACGCCCTCTGCATCTTCTCGATCGGGGTTCTGGTCTACGGCGTCTTCACCGCCGAGGAGCTGGCCCCCTTCATCAAAAACCCCGACAGCCTCGTTCCCTTCGTCGCCACGTCGCTCCTCCCGCCGGGCTTTGACGCCATCATCCTCCTTGCGGCGATATCGGCGGCGATGTCGACGATCAGCGCCATCGTCCTCGTGACGACCACGTCCCTCACCGCCGACACCCTCAAGTTCCTCCGGCCCGAGATCCCCGACGACCGGGTCCTCATCCTGACCAGGGTCGTGGGCGTCCTGATCATCGTGATCTCGGCCCTCATGGCCCGAAACGTCCCCGAGCTTATCGTGCCGCTGGTCTCCCTCAGCATGGGCGTCATCGCCTGCTGCGTCTTCATACCCCTGATATTCGGCCTCTACTGGGACCGGGGGACCTCGGCGGGCTTTGTCACGGGCCTCGTCGCCACCTTCGCCTCCATCGTCGTCTGGAACTTCTACGGCGACCCCATGATCCACCCGGTAATGATCGGCATCGTCGTCGGGACGGTGGCGTACCTTGCGGCAAGCCTCGCCACGAAGCCCCCGGACTCCTCTCAGATAATTTCGGTCGGAGGCGGGAAAGAGTAGCGTCTCTTCGGACCGGCACCGTTTGCCGTGCACGCTTCGACCCCGGCCCGGCCAGACCTCCGGCAGGAAGATATACCTCGGCAGGGCCTGATAATGCATGGTCGAAGGAAGTTTTTGGAGAGGAATCCTAGGTTGGAGGCGGTGAAAGTTGCCCACGATGAAGATCCGCGGCGGGGACCTGGACCTGGTGGAGTACGAGTTCAGCCCCTTCTACCCTGGTGAGAAGGTCAACACCCTGGGGATCAAGAAGGCCCAGAAGCTTGAGCCGGTCGAGGGGAAGATCCGGGTCACGACGCCGGCGAGGATCCACCTTACCGTCCTGGACATGAACCGGTTTGCGCCAAACAGGCCCGGCGGCGGTGGGGTGGGCTTTGCCCTCCAGATTTATTGCTTCGCCGAGGTCGGGTGCACGCCCGAAGAGACGACCGTTGACTACTCGAGGGAGCCGATCGTCCGCCATTTCGCCGAGGTCTTCAAAAAGACGGTCGGCTACGACGGCGGCTTCAAAATAAAGGTCCGAGACCACGAGCAAAAGCACGTCGGCCTCGGGTTCACCGGCTCGGTCCTCGTCGCCCTGGCCACCGCCATGAACGAGGCCGTCGGCTCACACCTGACAAAAGATGAGATCAGGCTATTGATCGGGAACAACTACGTCGAGGAGACCGAGGACGGGCGGGTCACTTTGGGCTTTGAGACCGGCGTCGGCCCCGCCGCCGTCACCTACGGCGGGATGGCGGTGACCGGAGACGAGCTGGCCCTCGCCTACCACCACCCCTTCGCCGAGGGAAAGAACGTCTTCATCATCATCCCCGAGACGACCGTCTCATCGTCCGGGAGGGAGGAGTTCGACCTTCTGATGAACAGGGCTCGAAACCTCGACTACCAGGACCGGGAGCTTAAAGCCTACTTCATCCTGATGGACCTGATCCCGGCCCTGGAACGCGGAGACCTCAAAAAGATCGGAGACGTCATCTGGGAGATCGAGTTCCGGGGGTCGAAGCGGGCCGAGGTCGAGCACCACGGCTTTGAGATCTACGAGCATATGAGCAGGCTCCGGGAGGCGGGCCTCGAGTTTGTGGGGATGAGCTCCGTCGGCCCGTCGATCGCCGTCGTCACCGATAAGTCGGAGACGGAGATGGCCAAGATTCTGGGGCCGATGGGACTGAAGGTTGCGATATCCACGAAGGTCGACAACCAGGGGCTGAAGGTCGAGCGGATCGGGCCGCATTAGACAAAGGGGTCCGGCAGTTTCTCCTCCGGCCCGTAAGGAAGCGTCGCCCTGTGCATGACGAGTCCGGACTCGAAGTGAAGCGCTCTATTCAGGACCAGCTGCTTTCCCAGATCGGTCAGGGCGTAGACAGGTATCGAGATCCCGATCTGGAGCTTCGCCCGCCTTCCCACCACCTCTCGAACCGACCGCGAGGCGCAGGCCCAGACGACGTCGCAAGTTTCGGCCAGGACGCGGGCCTGGTCCTCGGCGACGTCGAGGTTGTGGACCGCGAATATGACCGGCCCCTCGCCCGGCGAAGTTGAAGCCATCTTTCTGATCTCTTCAGCCTCGAAAGCCCTTCTGCCCGTGATGGTGACTACAACCCTCTTGCCCTCAAACCCTGAGTCCAAGGCTCTCTTGTATCCTTCGACCTGATCGATAGTGCACCGATCGTTGAGGAGGATGCACCCCCTCTCTTCGAGTCCAGCCTGGATCTCCTCGATCGGCTCGGTTCTGACGAGGCCAGTCATGTGGGCGCCGAGGGCGGCGACGACCTCGGGCCTCGTGGCGACGACCGTTCCCGCACCCTCGCAGACGACGACGGCCGCATCCACGAGCCCCCCTTTCATCCCGTCGGAGATCATCTCCGAGGCGCCGAAGCTGACGGGCCGCTTCGAAAGCTCCAGGACCCGGCCGGGCCCGTACATCCCCAGATCCTCGATGTGACTTTTCAGGACGGACTCGACGGTCTTTCGAGACTCAGCCTCGTGGCCGTAGAGGCCGCTTCGCAGGGGGCACCACCTCACCTTCGGGTCTGAGAGAACCTCGATCCTGCCGTCCCTCACCCTCACGAGAGCCCCTGCCATCTCCACTAGATGTTCTGCCAAACGAATCGACCTTCTAGAATCGCTTCTTCATACCTCAACGTTCCGCGAATCATCCAGGACGAACTTCAGGGCCACCGAGTTCGTGCAGTACCTCTGCCCCGTCGGAGGCGGCCCATCCTCGAAGACGTGGCCGAGGTGGGCGTCGCACCTCGCACATACTACCTCGGTTCGGGTCATGCCGTAGCTCTTGTCCTCTCTCGTCTCGATGCTCTCATCGGAGATCGGCGCCCAGAAGCTCGGCCAGCCCGACCCAGAGTCGAACTTCGCCTTTGAGGAGAAGAGGTCGTTTCCGCAAGAGACGCACCGGTAGATACCCTTCTCCTTGAAGTTGTAGTACTTGCCAGAGAAGGGGGGTTCGGTCCCCCGCTTCCTGGTGACGAGGTACTCCTCCCAGCTGAGGATCTTCTTCCACTCATCGTCGGTCCTGACGACCTTTTCCACCATCGGCCTCACCGCCTTTCAGCTCGACCTCTATCGGCCTCGAAATTTTCATCTAGGAGTCCTCATCACCAAGTCTCGAAGGCGACGATCTCATCCATATCCTTCCTTGGCCTCGGGAAGGGCGACTCGTCCGGATAGCCGATTGCAAGGAGCGCCACGACTCTCACCTCGGGAGGGATGCTAAGAACCTTCTTCACCTCCTCCTCGTAGAAGGCTCCGATCCAGCATGTGCCTAAACCCTCCTCCACCGCCTTCAAGGTCATGTGGTCGACGGCTATGGCGAGATCGATGGGGTATGTGAGCTGGCCGCATGTCATGACGTAATCGGTCACTGTGGCACAGGCGGCGATCACCACTGGAGCCTCGCCGACGAAGGTCTGGCCCTTGGCAGCCTCGGCGAGCCTCTTTCTCCTCGATCCATCCCTGACGACGACGAACCTCCACTCCTGGAGGTTTCTGGCGGAGGGCGCGAGCCTCCCGGTCTCCAGAACCCGATCAAGCTTATCGTTCTCTATATTTCGGGTCTGGTACTTTCTCACGCTCCTCCTATTTCGGATCGCCTCGGAGACATCCATCACGATCACGCCCTCTTCTTCAGCTCTTTTTGGACCTCAATCCCAAGGTCGGTGAAGTTCCAGACCCCATCATTCTCCTTTATCAGCCCTTTCTCCGAGATATCTTCCAGCACCCTTCCCACGGCTGGAGCCGTTAGGTGGCTGAACTTGGCGATCTTGGTTGCGGACTGGGGCCCCTTCGACCCGATTACCTCCATAATCCTGATCCTCTGCTTGTTTCCCATAACGAATCCGATCATCTCTTCCATAATCTCGCTCCACCACAAGGGTCAAATCTTGCGTTAGGTTTATGTTCCACCAAATAACTCTAAGATGCGCGGGCTAGTCCGGGTGGCTCGGCGTCACCTGTAACCCGAGATCGCCGATATGCGGGGGACGAAGCTGGTGGACGACTGCGTGTGCTGCAGGTTCAGTCCAGTTGCCGACTGTGATTCTCCGCCCTGTGGGGACAGCATTGATGTCCGGGCCTGCCGGAGGGCAGGTCTGTTCATCTCAACTGCGGGGACCGGTTCAGGCCCGGAAGGGAGCAGACCTACCGCGGATAACTGTCGCTTGCAGACTTGCGGGGAGGAGAACGTTTCTGGGTCAACTGGCCTGTGGTGTTGCAGGCAACCGCCGGCGCGCCCGCATTAAAAATAATTTTATTCGATCTTGATCTCCTTGCCCTTCTCAGCCTTCACCTTCTTCTCAAGCTCGACGCTCAAGACCCCGTTCTTGTAGGAGGCCTTGGCGCTGTCGGGGTCGATGTCGGTGTCAAGGATGATCGTCTTCAAAAACTTCTTCTCGCCGGTCGTCTCGATCCTCACAGACCTCTCCGTCGAGTCGAGCTTGATCGACTCCTTCTCGACCCCCGGAAGCTCGGCGAAGATCTTGTAGAGGTCGCCGTCCTCCATCACGTCGACGAGGGGCTCTCGACCAGCGCTCGGCTCGATCCCTCCGTAGCTGGGCCGGATGTTTCCAAACTCCCTGAAGGTCGGCTCTTTTCCCGGCTCTGCGGTGTAGCTGAAACCGTAAACAAAGGGGCCGTATCTCCGGGAGGTCCCGCCCGGGGTCTCCTCTTCCTTAACCAGCTCCTTGAACTCCTCGGGGATCCCCTCCTGGAACCTCCTTATCAGGTCCTCGAAGGGATCTTTGTACATCCCCTCCTCACGTTCCTCCTCGAAGGGAAAGCCCCTCATGAGGTTCTCGAAGGCGTCAAATATGGATGGATATCTCCTCTTTCTCATGGACTTTGTCACCTCTTTTTATCGGTCGGTTTCATTATTATTGTTGCGCTGGGATATACGCTTTTTGGTGATCGGGCAATAGATATGGCGAAAAGTCCGATCCGAGTCGAAAGCAAGACCCCTCAAAGGGCGATACGATCGCCAACAAAGGAATATGCGAACTTTTCTCCAGTATATCCAAAGTTATATCACACAGGCCGTCGTATAAATCTTTTTGAAGGGCCTTACGGCCCAAAAGCTCAGAAAGGAGGAGACTTGAAATGAACAGATTGACGAAAAGATCCATTTTTGCCATCTCGGCCCTGATCCTGGCAGCTGTCATCTTTGCGGCCCACGCGGATGAGATGTCCACAAGCAGTGGGCCCACAAACTTCGGGCCGGATGTCGGCCCAACCCTTCCAGGCGGCCCTGACGCCGGGACGAATGCTGCCCCAACTACAACCCGACCTGCTGCGGGATCTGCGCCGACAACCACCCTTGCAGCTTCCACGGGCGCAACGGCTTCTAACCTCGGCCAGGGAGAACCGATCACCGAAAGCCAGATGATGAGCGTCGGGTCCGTCGAAGGCGGGACTAGCGGCCTCTTGGGGGCCACGGGCGTCGTTGGCGGCACGGGCTTTGGCGGCATCAACTACTGGGTCCTATACAATGGAGCCTGGTCTTACGGACCTGCTGCCATCTATTACGGCCAGAGGACGAACTGCGTCATCTCCAACAGCCAGGCCCAGAACATCTGGTCCTACGAGAAGTACCCAGGAGGGTATGAGGTCTGGAACTATTGGGGCTTCTGGCGTCCTGGAAACTACAACACCTGGTTCTCCGGCGATGCCAACGGCTGGCACCTGATCGCCATCTACGGCGACGGCTCCGGCTGGAGCAACCCGATCTGGATCAGCGTCGTTCCGTACTCGCCCTACTTCGTGGATGATCGACCCCACCCCGACTGGCTCGGTGGGGATGGCATAGTGATCAGCGGCACCGGCGGGGATATCAGCTTCAGTGGGAACGGCAACGTAGAGATACACGAGTCGACAAACGTCGGATAGGCCGAAGATCGTGGGCTTTGCTATGGGACTCCGAAGGGCGGCGACTTTTGCCGTCCTTCGGCCAGTCTGACTTTGTCCAATTATTTTTAGAAATGTTTGAATAAAGCTGTATAATGATTCAAATGCATGGAAGCCAGTCGATTTTGACGTCATCGCAGCAGCCGTTGCCCCAGAGCTGGATGAACTTCTCGATCGAGAAGACGCCGGTCAGATCCTCGACGCTCCGGCCGTACTCGGGATGCCTTCCTTTGTCGTTGGCGCTCACATTCTTTGAGAGCCAGCCTATATGGGCGACGCCGATAACGTTGGAGTTGAAGTTGGCCTCAAGAGTCCCGTCACAGTATCCACAAGGATCGATATCCCATGGATAAAGCGGGATTTCGTCGATGGGGAGACAATCTTTTCCGGTCTTAACTTCCGTCCTCTTCTGAAGGTGCTCAACGTTGGTGTACTGCTCGGTGACCACGCCATCTATACCGTAGTTCTGAACGCAGAGCTTCTCGATCCATTTCTGGTCGTAGGTTCCTGTCTGGTAGCTCACCGGCGTGTACTCGAGCTCAGCTTCTTTGGTGAAGTTTATGTAATCCGGACAGCAGGGGTCCATATAAATGATCCAAGCGCCAGAGTCGGTCTCATCTCCCTTTTCTGGCAGCTTGCCAAGAGAGTTATCCCAGAAGTATATAACGACTAAATCGCTCGGATCGTAGTCTCTTGCCGCTTCTATCTCCGTCTTCTCGACGATGACGTTGCCGCTTCCGGACTCTTTCTCCACCAGCTTGTTTCCGTCCGGCCCCGTCTGGGTCTGGATGATCGTCTCGACGTTCTTGTAGCCGACCCCTTTTACGGTGGCTTTCTCGTACATGTAGTTAGCACCACCTGCGATACAAGATAGAAAAATGCATAGTGCTAACAGTACCGCCATTTCCCTCCTCGTAGATATGCCTCCGATTTTAGAGGGATTCTGATATAGTATAAAAATTGTTGCTTGAAGTCGTTTTCAATTTCATAGAGACTTCGAACATCATTTCACAAAGCACTCAGGAAGGTACGGTGTCTGGAATAACGGAGCTTCTAGCATCCTGGAAACTACAAACCCCCACACTCCCGGCGATGCCAACGGTTGGCACCTGATCGCCATCTATTATCCTGACGGGCTAGGCAGGAACGGCATCGTGATCTGCAACACCGGTGGGGATATCAGCTTCAGTGGGAGCGGCCACGTAGAGATACACGAGTCGACGAGCGTGGGATAGTAGGAAAATTGCAGGTTTAGTCCCAAAAACCCGATGGAGTGCGACATTTCTCCACCACCGGGAGGCTAAATCCGACTATTTTTATACGAGCTCATTTGCAATTTTTACATAACTTGGCATTCGAGGATCGTTAAATCTATAGACACCTTTCGCAGTTCGACGTAAAATTGTAGAACTGCCATCTGAAACCAAACGCTTTAGATAATTTGTTAGAGATGGCTGACTTATAGATTCACCAGTTTGTTGATAGATCATATTTCTTAAGTCACTCGCAGAAAACTCCGTTTGATTTAAACGTGCCGCAGAAATTAATATAATTTTATATTTCTCAGTGCCACATGATCTCACCGCGTTGTCATAAGTACGTTTAAGTGTACCCTCTGCCTCGTTTACGGCTTGCCTTATTGCTATTGGTAGGTGATCTATCCTAACATGCTTATATCCTTCTACAACAGCATTTTCAGTACATTTGAGTGCTAGAAGATGAGTAAAATGGGGATAACCTGCACTCAATTCGACAATTTTACTCGTTAGTTTTTCATCGAATGACAGACCGAGTTTATTTGCACCACCAGTTATAATTTGTTTTAATTCATCATCACTCATTCTGCCGAGCTTTATTTCACTCAAACATCGGCTCACAGATTCATGGTTATCAATTAATTCACCTCCTGTTTCGGCTACCCCGACGACTAAAACTTTGGCTCTTCGCTATTCCGT
>DAQG01000093.1 GCA_002502785.1 Methanothrix harundinacea
CCGAATCGCGCCGATGTGCTATTTCAATGGCAGATGACCTTTTTGTCATGTAATGCAACTGGCAAGTCTCGACCTTCGCCGCAAAAGGGAAGACGTTATTAGTGACGACCACCATAGGTGCTGACGAGAATCCGAACAGTTCAAATCAAGAAATGGCGCTAGGAGGCGGTCTGACGTTACAGATTGAAGATCTCTGGGTGAGCATAGGGGAAAAACAGGTCCTGGAAGGGGTGAACATGAGCGTGGGGGACGGCGAGACCCACGCCCTCTTCGGGCCGAACGGCTGCGGCAAGACCACGCTGCTCAGCACCATAGCGGGAATCCCCAGGTACGTGGTGGATAGCGGCACGATCAGGTTCAAGGGTGTGGACATAACCAACATGCCGATGCACGAGCGGGCGCGTCTCGGCATAGGGATCGCCTTCCAGCACCCACCCACCATAAGAGGGCTGAGGGTATCGGACATGATCAAGCTGTGCAACCCCCAGGCGAACGCCGAAAAGATCCTGGCGGACCTCGACTTCGAGGAGTTCGCCGACCGGGAGGTGAACAAGGGCTTCTCCGGCGGCGAAGTGAAGAGGTCCGAGATGGTCCAGCTCCTCGCCCAGGAGCCAGACTTCGTGATGCTCGACGAGCCCGACTCCGGGGTGGACCTGGAGAACATCAAGGTCATAGGTCGGGCGATCAACACCCTCACCCAGAAAGATCTAAGGCCGAGCGCAAGGACGAAGTCCGGGGTGATAATCACCCATTTCGGCCACATCCTCGACTACATGTCGACGGACAAGGCTCATGTGATGATCGAGGGAACGATCGTCTGCTCGGGGAACCCGATAGAGATCCTGGAACAGATCAAGGTCAACGGATACGAGGGGTGTGTTGCATGTCTATGTCCCGTCTAGAGGAGAAGGCGAAAAAGGCGTTGGATAAGAAGGCCGCGCTGGGGACGGATATCGATATCGAGAGCTACGAGCCGGCCTCGGAGGATTTCGGCGAGATCGAAACCCTGGAGATGCTGCCCGAGGACGTCCAGACCGCAGCCCTCAGCGCCGGAGTTAGCCTCTCTGGCGAGTCGGCAGGCGACTACTTCCAGGTGGACCAGTCGCCGGTTCACAAGGAGTCCGCCATCGAAGGGATCGAGGTGATGGACATCGCCGCCGCCCTCAAAAAGCACAGCTACCTTGAGGACTACTTCTGGAAGCTCGTACCCATCGACGCCGACAAGTACACCGCCGACGTCGGGATGCACCCGCCTGCAGGCTACTTTGTCCGGGCAAAGCCCGGCACCAAGACGGTATTTCCCCTCAAGACATGCCTGTACATGGGCGGCCACAACAAGCGCCAGAGGGTCCACAACGTCGTCATCGCCGAGGAAGGGTCCGACCTTCACATCATCACCGGGTGCACCACTCCGTCCCACGCAGGCCGGGGCCTCCACCTGGGAGTATCCGAGATCTACGTCAAGAAGAACGCCCACGTCACCTTCACCATGATCCACAACTGGGGCGAGGAGGTGGAGGTGAGGCCGAGGGGCGCAAGCAGAATCGAGGCGGGAGGGTCCATATCCGAGAACTACATCACCCTCACACCGGTCAAGAGCCTCCAGGCCTTCCCCACCGCCAATCTCGTCGGTGAAGGAGCGGTCGCCAGCTTCAATACCATAATGTACGCTCGGAGGGGAAACATCGACATCGGCAACCAGACGATATTGGCCGCCCCCTACACCAGCGCCGAATCGATAGCAAGAGTCGTCTCAACCGGTGGCGAGATAATAAACCGGGGCCGGATGGTGGGCAAGGTTCCCGATATCAGAGCTCACGTGGAGTGCGTCGGATTGATCCTCACCGAGAAGGGAAGGATCTACTCGATCCCGGAGCTGGATGGCTGGTGCGGAGGCCTTGACATGTCCCACGAGGCGGCCGTCGGCAAGATATCTCAAGCGGAGCTTGAGTACCTGATGGCGAGGGGCCTGTCCACCGACGAGGCGACCAGCGTCATCGTGAGAGGATTCCTCGACGTTGAGATCAAGGGCCTGCCGCCAGCTCTCAAAGAGGAGATCAAGAAGATCACAAAGCTCGAGGAGATCCACGGAGGCCCCTGAGCCGGAGCCTCTCCTCAATAGCCCTTCACATCATAGAGACGAACTCTGAGGCGATTTCCTCTGCGAGATCGTACCTATTTTTCTCGGTGACGGCTATAAGCCGAAACTCCTCTCGGATCCTTTTCGCTAGAGGGTGCTGGGACTTCGCCTGGACGACGACGAGCATTGGTTTATCGGATGTGAGAGCCGTTTCCACGGCCTTTGCGAACCTCTCTGAGAAAAGTTCCATCGGCCCGACTTCGTCGATCACAATCAGGTCCGCCTCCTCGGCCGCTCTTTCGACCGCCTTGGCACCGATCACCTCCAGGTCCTGTAGGTTGACCCTGTACTTTCCGAGCCTCGGCCCGTCTCCATCTATCGAGGCAAGGGTTCCGATGTTGCCGGACGAAAGGTCCATAAGCTCGAAGCCGACCCTCTTTCCATCACGGCGGACCTCCTGGGCCAAGACGCCACCCGCCCGGCAGTTGAGCCTTTCGAGAACTTCTCTCACAAGCATCGACTTTCCCACGCCCGGCGCGCCGGTTATGGCAACTCTTTCGGACATCTATCTGCCCTTACCCGCTCGACGAACCTGCTGAGGCTCTCGACGTCTTTTATCTCACGACGGACCATCCGCTTCAGGCGCGCCCTCGTCTCAAGGTCGACGCTCGTCCCCGTGCACTGGAGGTGCCGGCCCATTCGTTGGGCCAGCTCCTCTCCGGCTCGGTCCCAGTCGGTGAGGATGACAATCTCTCTATAATCCCTCGCAGCCTCTTCGGCCACCTCAAGGGCCGGGCGCCGGGTGGCCCGGACGATGGGTCCCTCGACCCCCAGGTCTCTAAGGGACCTCTCGTCCCGGACCCCTTCCACGATTATGGCAGCACCCTCCTCCGAGGCCTGGACGATGGATGCGACCAGCTCCTCCAGAGACTCGGGATCGAGACTCGGCTTTCTCGCCCTAGGCTCACGGCCTTTCCGACCGCCTCTGCTTCTTCTGGTCATAGTATCAGGATTTTCCCTTTCTGGAACCCAAAAGCCCCTTCTCAGCCTCGTCTGTGCTGATGCCTCGGACCAGGACGACTTTTCGGGAGCTCTTCTGGCCAGCCGTCACCTGGACCCTGTCGGCACCGATCCCAAAGATGTCGGCCAGGGCCCTTTCGAGCTGGAGGTTTGCCTTTCCTTTCGTCGGCTTCTCGGTGAGCTTCGCCTCAAGGGACTTTCGCCAGGGGTTGAAACCAGAGGGGACTAGCAGCCTGCTCGACCCCGGTGCCACCTCGAACCTTATGAGAACCCCTTTGGGGTGGGGTTCGATCGCCTCCCTGATCTGGTCGGGGCCGTTCATAAATAGAAAAGCTCCGCCGAGACGACTTAAAGATTTGCCCTCGACCATCAAAGCGGTGTTGTTTTGAATAGATCGGAATAGGTCATCTGACGACATCTCATTCGTAATTCACAAAATGTAGTTTAAACCTGGAAATAAGCTGTCAAATTATTCGCGAGTTCCCCTAAATCGCAATATGGGGCAATGTTAAAATAACCTGAAAAACATGACGATTAAGGTTTTCATGCAGATTAGTCAAGTTGTCGTCCTGGCTGATGAGTCTTCGGAGGTGAACGATTTTCTTCGTGACCTGGAGCAGGGGGGGATCGAAGTCGTCAGATCCGACCCCTCCGAGATCCTGAGGGAGGTCGCCTCTTCTGAGGGCGGCAGGTGGGGTGGACCTGACCGCCTCATCCTGTGCGATCAAAATTTCGATTCCAAACCTTTCGTATCGGCGATTGTGAGGGAAGCTGTGAATAGCGGTTGCGGGGTCCTGGTAGGTTCGGATCGGTTCGGGAGGGTTGCCGACGAGATCGAAGCGGGTGGCACCCTATCCGAGGAGACGATAAGAGAACTCGCTACCGAGGCGATATACAGATGCATATCGAAGGAGGCTGAGACGCTTTCAGCGCTCCAGGGGAGGAGCCCCCGCTACTTAATCCAGGCTTACGAGAAGGTGCAGGACCTCAGGTACGGAGAGAACTGGCACCAGAAGGCGTCTTTGTACCAGAAGCCCGGAGGGCTCGGCCTCCATCGGGCTCCCAAGCTCTGCGGGAAAGAGATGTCCTACAACAACGTCGTCGACGCCGAGGCGACCCTCGAGATGCTGATCGACTTGATGGAGTACGACGGTGCGAGGGAAGATCGGACCCTGGCGGTGATCGTGAAGCACGCCAACCCATGCGGCGTCGCCTACGGCCAAAACAAGGTGGAGGCTTACAGGAGGACTCTTGCCACAGACCCGAAGAGCGCTTTCGGCGGCGTCATCGGCTTTTCTGAGCCCGTAGATGCGGACCTCGCAGAGGTGATGCGCGACCACTTCATCGAGGTCTTGCTGGCACCGGGCTACGACCCCGAGGCGCTTGAAATCCTCAGAGAGAAGCCCAACCGGAGGATACTCGACGTAAGCGAACTTCTTATGCGGCGTGACCGACTTTATGAGGGTCGGCTCTCAAAGAGCGTCTTCGGAGGACTCTTGGTCCAGGACTACGACACAGGAGACGTATTGGAGTGGAAGGTGGTGACGGAAAGAGGACCCACACCCTCCGAGACTATGGCCCTCAGGTTTGCCTGGAAGGTTACCAAGTACGTCAAGTCGAACGCCCTCGTCTACGCCACCGCAAACCAGATAGTAGGGATAGGTTCGGGCCAGATGAGCAGGGTGGACTCGGCCCGGTTCGGGGCTGAAAAGGCCGAGGAGCACGGCCTGGACACCAGGGGCACGGTGGCCGCGACCGACTCCTTCTTCCCATTCCGAGACGGCCTTGACCGAACCTTCGAGGCCGGGGCCACCGCCGTCGTCCATCCTGGCGGCTCAATCAGGGATGCTGAGGTGATCGAGGCTGCAAACGAACACGGGATGGCCATGGTCTTCACGGGCATGCGCCACTTCAGACACTGATATCGGACCGAATCAGATAGCTCGGGCGAGAAGGATCGGGTCGACCCCAGCCCGGGCTCTGATCGTTCTTTTGACATTGATCCTGGCCCTGGCGGGGACGGCCTCCTGCGATACGATCGTCGCCACCGGAGATATCCAGAACGTTCTCGACAATTCGATGCCTGGAGACATTGTGATCGTCTCCGCGGGCGAGTATGAACCGTTCACTGTGGACAAAGCCTTAACCATCCAGGGGGTCGGCTCCCCTTCGGTCAGGGCTAAGACCCAAAACCCGGCGATCTCCATCAGGACGGGCGGGGTCAAGCTTCTCGGCTTCAGGGTGGAGGGGATTCCCAGGAACCAGGACGACAAGTTCAGGTACTACATGGACCTCTCGAACCGAAAGCCTCAGTACTCCCTCAACCAGCCCAACTCGGGAATCCTGGTTGACGGCGACGATGTCGTCATCGAGGATTTGGAGGTGGAGGGATCGGAGGCTGGCATCCTGGTCAAATCTGCCAGGAACTTCACTCTCAGAAACGCGTCTTTCATGAGATGCGACAGCGGCTTGAGGCTTCTGGAGTGTGAGGGCGGCAAAATAGAAGGATGCACTTATCAGGAATGCGAGAAATACGGGGCCTACCTCGAAGGTTGCGATGGAATCTCGATCGAGAAGAACAAGGTCGTCGGCAACTCCGGCGCGGGGATGATGCTGAAAGAGTCCTCAACTTGCGTCGTCGAGGAGAACGAATTTGTCGAAAACTGGCAGGGCATCTTCCTCTGGAACTCATCATTCTGCGACATTCTAGAGAACAATGCGGAACGGAACGTCTACTACGGCATGGTCATCGCCTCAGGGTCCAACAACTCGATAATGGACAACAAGGCAAAAAAGAGCGGTGGCGGCGAACTCGGCCTCCAGGGGATCGGGATCAGCATCCAGGAGAACAGCACCTACAACCTGGTCGTTGGAAACGTTCTGGAAGAGAACCTCAACGGGCTGGACCTGACAAGAGGCTGCCGGTTCAACCTGATATTCTGCAACGAAATTTCCGAGAACAGCAACGGGATCCGGCTGGACAAGAACGAGAACAACCTCGTCTACAGAAACAACTTCAAGCGCAACCTCATATCTGGATACGATAACGCCAGCCACAACTTCTGGAACGCCACCGTCGGCAACTACTACGACGATTATCGCGGCCGTGACCGGGACGGCGACGGGGCGGGGGACGACCCCTACTGGATACCGAAGGGTAGCAGTTGCGCCGTGGACTGGCGACCCCTGATGCAGCCTGCCGAAAAAGAGGTCGACCTGGAGGCTGCACGAGAAGACCTCCGTCGCTACGCCACCTACAAGCCGAGCGACGATCTTCCATACAAGGTGGAGAACCAGACGATAGTGATCGGGACGAAACCGCCATCCAAGTGGTGGGGCTAAGTTCCGATCTTGACGGGCTCCACAATCGACCGCAAAGTGGCGATGGCGGAGAGGGCGGCGAGATAGCTGGTCTTGGGATTTCTGGGGAATGGCACGTTCTCGACTCTGGTGGTGATCCGCCCGAAGTTGCCTTCGGCCGTTATCTGGTGGATGTTGACTTCGGTATCGGGATCGGCCACTATTTTGACCATCACCCTCGACCCCCGTGCCGCGAGGCTCAAAGTCGCCGCTACGTTGACGTTTGCAGGAAAGGCCTTCACGGCCTCTTCAGCCGGCCCCTCGAATATCACAGTGGGCTCACAGATCGCGTCCAGATCAATCTCCATGTCTTCGATGTAAGGGGCGCCCTTGAACCCCTTCGGGTTCTTGGTGGTGGTGAGGGTGACCAGGTCGATCTTTCCAATGCCGGCAGACTTGAGCCCGTCAAGGCTCGATATCGCCCCAGAGGGTACGTAAACCCTGCATCCGTGTTCCTTTGCGAGCTCCTCCACCATACGGTATAGGTATTTGTCGAGAAGGGCGCCGACGCTCATGATCATGAGGTCTCGTCCATTCTCTAGTGCGGCCTTCGCCACCTCAGGAACCGCCCGTTGAGACGCCGCCTCCACCACGATGTCGGACCTTTCCACCAGATCTTCCAGGTCCGAAAGCATGGGTTGGGCCTTCAGACATTTCATGAGCTCCCCCGCCCTGTCCACGTTGCGATCGAAAACCGCCACCAGTTCAGCCGCGATATCGCCGCTGTCTATGGCTCTTGCGATCTCGGTCCCGATCGCGCCGCAGCCAACCAGCCCTATTTTCAGAACCATCGCAGCCTATAAATCGATTGGACAACAAAACTTTTGCGGTATGCTATCGTCTGAGCTGGAACGGTTCGCGCGGGAAGACCTGGGGGATTGGGACGACTCAAGCTCAATAGTTCCAGAAATAAATGCTGAAGCTTTCATCCTGGCAAAGGAGGAATGCATCGTTTCGGGACTTGTTGAGGCAGATCAGATCCTGAAGTATTTCGGGCTTGAAGGTGAGCGTCTAGTTCCGGAGGGAGTTCGCGTCGACGCGGGCTCCAAGGTTATGGCCATAAGGGGAAGGGCGAGAGCCATCCTCCAGGCGGAAAGGCTGGTCTTGAACTTCATGAGCCGGATGAGCGGCATATCGACCCTGACCCGCGAATGCGCGGGAAGGGCTGGGAACGTCAGAGTCGCATGCACCCGGAAGACGACTCCAGGTTTTCGATCCTTCGAGAAGAGGGCGGTGGTGGTGGGTGGAGGCGACCCCCACAGGTTCGACCTCTCAAGCTCCGTGATGATCAAGGACAACCATCTGAAGCTGATGAGCCTCGAAGAGGCCCTTGGCGCCGCCAAGCTCCGGGCCAGCTTCACCAAGAAGATCGAGGTGGAAGTCGAGACCCTGGAGGATATGCTGAAGGCAGCATCTCTCGGGGCAGACATAATAATGTTCGACAACATGAGGCCCGAGACGATCCGGGAGGGTGTAGAACTTCTCAGAATTGAGGGGAAAAGGGACCGGGTCCTTCTTGAGGCTTCGGGGGGCATAACGCCCGAGAACGTCTCCGATTACGCCGCCACGGGGGTGGACGTCGTCTCCTTGGGCGCTCTCACCAGGTCTGCTAAATGGATCGACTTCAGCCTGGAGATCGAGATATGATCCCGGTCGGAAAGAACAAAAACGTTATATCAATCGTTTAATTACTCAGATCTAACTTCGGTGAGTGGGAATGCGTCTGATCTATCTTGTGGTACTCGCGCTCTTGGCGTCGCCCATACTACTGGCGCCGATGGCAGCCGCGGCTTCTGATGATGATGACGAAGTGGATGAGGAGATCACCTCCCGGGAGTTCTCCTTCAGGGCGGGGGACGGCGTCAAGATCGGAGATTACCGGGTGGAGCTGATAAGCGTCGTATCGGTCATGGACGGGCTGATAGAGGTCAAGGTTTGGAGGAGGGCCAGCGACTTCGAAGACTGGAGGGTGATGGAAGACCATAGGGATGCGAGCTTCGACGATGGCGCAGAACGCGGCGGACTAACCCTCACGGTGATCGACATCTTCGATGAGGAGACGGTCAGGATGAGGGCGGAGTACAGGTCGGATTACGGATACCCTCAAAAGTACGTGACCGAGAGGGCGATGGCTCCCAAGAACCTGCCCAAGCTTGCGGTTCAGACTACCGTGGACAGGACCGACATAAGCTCCGGAGACGAGGTGAAGGTGACCATCACCGTGACGAACACCGGGAACGACACCGCCCGAGATGTAACAATCCAGGATTCGCCGCCTCTGTCCCAGTTCAGGTACTTGGCAGGATATCCTCCCAAGATCAAAAACCAGCTCAGCCCTGGCGAGTCCGACCTTGCCGTCTACTCGATGGTGGCGGTCACAGAAGGTGAGGTGAATATGCCGGCGACGGTCGCAAGGTACGCTGACTCCAAGTCGACGATCTATTCAGCGAGTTCGCCTTCCATCAGCATCGAGATCAAACCCAAGAGAATGCCCGATCTGGTGCTGAAGGTCGACCCGCCGGTGCCTATCAAACGCGGCGGTGAGGGGCCGATAAACATAACCGTCGAGAACAACGGCGATGCTAGCGCTTACAGGGTCGAGGTCAAGGCCGAGGTCAAATCTGACGGAAAAAGCCTTGAGGTTGTAAAAGGGAGCCTCGACGAGAGCTTCTTTGAGATCCCTCCGGGTGGGTCAGAGACGTACTCTGCAACAGTCAAGGGGTCCCGGAGCGGAAGTTACGCCATCAACCTTAAAGCCAGCTACCAGGGCGACGGGGAGATGATCCAGAAGGAGACTGCTTTCGAGGTAACGGTCCTGGAAAGGGAGTACAAGTACCTTTATTACCTGCCGGTACTGCCCATCCTGATAATAGGTTTCTGGCTGTTCAGAAGGTACAAAGAATATAAATATTAAGTCGGAGTCTGGAGTACATCGGATGGAACGAGCTGAAAGGTCCCGAAGGCGAGCGGATAAAACGCCTCTCGAAACGTGGTATTGGTATAGCCGCTAGTTGAACGCCGTTGCACTTTAATAAGTCAGGACTGAGATCTATGTTGAACGTACTAATGCTGGGGATCGGCCAATGTGGGAACAGGATACTCGACGCGGTCAACAGGGAGTCCTTCGGGGGATCCTCTAAGCTTTCAAAATATTATTCTAGACAGAAGTTTCCCAGCAGGGTTGAGACCCTGGCGATCAACACCGCCGTCAACGACCTGAAGGAGCTGAAGTTCACCGCCGCCAAGGACAGGCTCCACGTCCCCAACCTTCACGGGGTCGGAGCCAATAGGAGCATAGGAAAACAGGGTTTCTGGGACAACCGGGAGATGATCATGGAGGAGATCGAGAAGAGGGGAGACTTCGATATCGCCTTCGTGATGACCTCTGCCTCTGGGGGGACCGGTTCTTCCTTCACACCGCTGATAATCCATGAGCTGAGGGAGCGGTACAAGAACATAACCGTCGTAGCCGTCATGGTCCTCCCCTTCAGGGAGGAGGGATCGATATACCTCCAGAACGCGGCTTTCAGCATGAGGGACATCATGGAGGTCGAGTCCGACGGCATAATCCTGGTGGACAACCAGTACCTCAAGAGGCTGAGCGGTGACATAAAGACTGCCTACGACAAGATCAACGACATGGTGGCTGAGCGGATTTTGTTCCTCATCGAGTCCCTGGACAGCGAGATGCTCTCGGTGACGGACCTCGGTGACTTCAAGACAGTGATGCGGGGCGGCCTGGGGATGGGGACCCTCGGCTTCTACGAGTCTGACAAGAAGACGACGTCCCTCACATCGGCGATCGAGGGTAGCATCAAGCCGGGGGGCCTCCTCTACCCCGCCAACGTTTACGAGGACGCCGCAAGGGCGATGATCATTATCCAGGGGTCAAGAGAATCTCTGGACGTCGACGAAATCACAAAGTCCGTCGAGAAGCTCTCCAGCAAGATCGGCCAGGTTTTCAAGGGGATTGTGATAAAGAAGGGCAGGCCGAAGGTCCTCTCTGTCTTCACCTTGGGGCAGGTCCCGGACCTGGAGATGCTCTACGCCCAGGCGGCCCAGGCGATCCAGGACGAGAAAGGCAGGAAGACGAGAGCAAAAAAGCAGCTCGACGACGCCTTCGCCTACATCGAGGACCTCGAGGAGATCTACTGATCACCTCTGGGTGAAATGGGGCTAGTGGCGGCCCTCAACCCAATCGATTTTTGGGCGGGATTTTCAATCCCCTCGATTTCGATAATTTCACAGCAAAATCCGGCACAATCTGAAAATCGAGTGATACCACTGCGTCGGAACACCAGAGTCAAACTGGCCGCGGCACACCCCGCTGCGGGGAATTCTATTTAAAATGGTGATGATGATGGGCATATCCCCAAACGAGGGATCGGCCCATTCGCTTATCTAGTTCTATCTCTTATCTAGTCGACCTCTTCGTCCCCAAAGATCTCCCTTCTCAAAGCGCGGTCTCTTGTGGTCGCCTCCAACTCGAGCTGGGGGATTTGACTGTAACCGCCATATCGTAGTGACGCCCGAACCTTCTCCAGGAGCCTCCTGCGCGAGATCCTCGGCTCGCGCCTCAGATGACTGTTGAGATAGTAGGTGAAGGCCCCGTGATAGGCGCCTCCGATGTAGGCGTCAGCTGAGGTCTGGTTGTCCATGCATCCTGCCCAGAGTATGTGGTGTTTTGTCCCTCTATCCTCGAAGCCCTTCTTGAACCCCCTCTGCTCCAACATGTCGATCTCGTCTGCGAACCTGAACTCGATGTCCACGGGTGGTGGAAGGAACCGGTTCAGAGTGGGAGTGGGCGGAGCAAGCTCCGGCGGCGGGGTAAGCCCCCCGATATCCTTTAACCCCGTTTCCGAGTGACAGCAGTCCAGGAATACCTCCAGGAGGACGCCGTCGGGAAGCCCGCTGAAGATCTTGTTCAATTGGTCGTCGACGATGAAGGTCCCGTCCCAGTCCATGTCGTGGGGGCAGAGGATCTCGTCCAGGCCGTCGGATAGCTCGTCGCCGTCTCTGTCCCTGATCTGGGACCCGTGACCCGAGAAGTGGAAGACCAGGTAGTCTCCAGGCTTTGCGCCGCTGACCAGCCACTGAAGCCTTTTGATTATGTTGACTTTGGTGGCTCTGCTGTCCGTTAGAACCCTGATGTTCCTGGTCTCGAACCGAAAGAGGCTTCGAAGGGTGAAGTGCATGTCTTTGATGTCGTTGACGCATCCATTCAGGTCGCTGACGCCTTTGTAATCGTTGATCCCAACAAGTACTGCTTTTTTGACCATATCTCGCATCTCCTTTGGATTTTTATACATCGATCTCGCAAGAACTCCATGGGCGCAAAAGGAAAATAAATTCAAGTTTTTCAACCCAAGAGATTTATTTAAACTTTAATGATATTTATATTATTTGTATACCATCTCCTGTATAAATTCTATACAACGTTGAACTGTAATATGGGAGACTTTTGGGCTTTCCCAGACCTCATATCGACTATAAGATCTCGGATGCTGTCTCGATCCTCCAATTTCATACATCATCTTCTGAAGTTTTATTACCTACTACTAGATATAGATTGCTGGAAAGTACTGCTGAAATGAAGAAGAAAAATATGTCACGAAATTTTCGATGTATCGTTGAAATACATCAGGATCTGGAGATGAACGGAACGACTTCTGAATTCGGCGAAGGAGATCAGAGAAGGAAACTTATATCCGGCCATCTCTCAAAGGCGATTTGAGTTCAGGCGGAGGAGTATTTCTTGGACCCGAAAAAAGAGGATCGCTGCGTTTTCTGCGAAATTGTGGCCGGGAGGGCGAAGGCCCACCGGATATACGAGGACGACCTGTCCCTTGCGATACTGGACATAAACCCCTTTTCAAAGGGCCACTGTCTCGTCATACCAAAAAGGCACGTGCCTTGGTGGCACGACCTGACAGAGGAGGAGGTAGAAAGCCTATTTCGGGTGGCTAGAGCCGTCTCCCAGAAGATCATGAAAGCATTCAGCCCCGACTTTGTGGCGATATACGCCCGGGGGCGAAGGATCCCCCACACCCACATCTTCGTGGTTCCGACTTACGGCGGTGATGTTCTGGACAGGTTCTTCAACGCCCTGGAGGGATTCCAGGAGGCAACAATAGAGCTTGCAAAGCTGAAGAGCGAAGAAGAGTTCCAGGAGGCGGCAGATCTTCTCAGGTCTGCGTGAGTGAGAAAGGGAGAGAAAGTAGAAAGGGTGCGGCTGAGGCTGCAGCCGGCAAAAGGGTGCCGACCGGCTTCGCACCGGATGGTGGGCTGGGGGGTCCCTTCGCCATCGCTCCCTTAAACGTCTTCGGCGTTCGGATTATTGGAGCTGGAGGCCGAGGTCTTTCTCACCGCCTCAGATATCCAGTCCAGATAACCCTCATCCCCACCGACTATCGGCAGGACGATGATCTCGGGAAGCTCGTAAGGGTGGACCTCTCGAACCCTGGCAGCGAGACCCTCCACCTTGAGCTTTTCGGTCTTTATGATGAGGAGATCCTCCGCCTCCTCGTTGACCTCTCCCTCCCAGAGAAAGGTGGACCGAACCTGCGATATGTTTACACAGGCCGCCAGCCTTTCCTCAACGATCAGCCTTGCGAGCCTTCCCGAACTGTCCGGGGGTGCCGTGCAGAAGACGACCACAAAATCAGAATTCAGTAGTAACACACCCCTTCAGCCTCGTAGACGGCCCTCACCTTCTCGCCCACGTCTTCTGAAACCCTCTCCTTTAGAAGCCTGAACAGGATCTCGGCATGCTCGGGCTGGATGCACCCAAGGCTCTCGGAGCCGTCGAGGATGACCTCTGAGAGGTACTTGAGCTCGAAGATGTCGAGCCTTTTCAGCCTCTCCTCGAAGTCGTCATCGTCGAGAGCGTAGTGGTTCGAGACAGGGGGGAGAATCGACTGGTAATCAAACCCGGAGCCTACACAGGTTATGTCCGCGCACTCCGGGGCGAGCTTCTTCAGTATTTCAACGTCCTTTTCAGAAAACGTCCGGGCCATAAATCATCAAACTCCTTGAGATCGAGACGGTATCGCATCTGAAGATTGTGTCTTAAGATTACATCTGGATACGACATCATATAAACGATCGCATTTATTCCGGTGCCGCCTCCTGGACGAGGACGAGACCGTCCTTGGTGACGGCGACTTCGAGGTCCCGGAGGATCACCCTCGTCTTCAGGGCCTCTGGAGCCTTCCTCCTGATCTGGAGGACGATGTCAACGGAGTTCATGTCGAGCTTGATTTTGGACTTGTCGGCCTCCCTAAAGATCATAGCAGGAACCTCGAAGACGTCGGTTCCGGCGGGAACCGTCAGAGATACCGGGGCCTGGATCATCGTCCACTCTTTTAAGGTAGCTCTCGCCCTTGAGACGTTTTGAAGAGCCCTCTTCTCGAGGATGCTGACGTTGGACCTGGTCGTCCCTAAAAGCTCTGCAACCTCCTGCTGGGATAAGCCCTTTCGCCTCAGCCTCAGAACCGCGATCTGTCTATTGGTGAGGTGGCTCGGCGATGCACCCGATCCTTCGTCCATTTCAGCGCCCTCTTCGTCTCTTTTTGTCATCTCAACCGCCACCGTCTCGAAATATTACATGGGGCGCGGAGGCCTTAAAGGTGGCGAAGACTTTGATTCTGTAACTCGTCCCCCTTCTCTACCAGGGACAGCATCATTGCAAAAGTGACGAAACCCAGTTCCGGAAATTCAGAGGTGGCCCCTCGTCAGCCATGAAACGAAACTTCTGACCTTTCGACCGAGGCGGCGAAGGCCGTCGATGGAAAGAACTGAGCTGGTCGGCGAGGGCTTGGGTCCCCCAGGAGGGGTCGCCTTCACACCCGCCTCTTCTTCCATGATGTGGAGGCGAGTCCTGTAGGCTGCGAGGACGAAGCCGTAGAGGGCGGGTCCCACGATCACACCCATGACCCCGATGACGAAGAGGGGCGCTGCGAAGGCGAGAAGGGTGACGGCAGGATGAATCGCGGCCCCGGCCTTGGCGAGAGTTGGACGCATGATGTTCTCTGGAAATAAGTTGAGAAATATGGTCCCGAAGAGAAGCACGGCCACCACTCTTGTATAGTCACTGATCACCAGGTAATAGAGGGCCACGGGGAAGTAAACGGCTCCGGCTCCAATCATCGGTATCAGGGCGAAGACCGCCGTTACCATCCCCCAGAGGAAGGGGTAGGGCACATCCAGCAAACGGAAACCGATCGCAGCGATGATCCCCGTCAAAAGGCTGTTTATGAGGTAGACGTTGAAGAGGCTATTGTATATGGAGTTCAGCTCTCCGAGGAAACGGCGGATCAAGGCCCTCTCGGGCATAAGCCGAAGGAACTCCTCTACCGACTCGGCCCCGTCGACGAGCAGGTAGTAGGTGAGGAGTATGGCGACGCCGAACTGGGCCATCAGTATGGGCAGGTGTTTGGCAACCCAGTCGACAAGTTCGGTGACGATCGTCTTCACCCTCGGCAAAACCTCCGGTACCAGCCAGCTTGAGGGGGCTTTCAGAATTATGCGGATCCGCTCCTCAGCCTCATCAAGGGCGCTGTCGATGTAAGGCACCAGCATCTGGGGCGCTTTATCGTTGGTGAAAGCCTTGGTCCTGTCGAAAAAGCTGCCTGCAGTCTCGTTTATGAAACCGGCCGCCGTCTCGTTGATCGCATCCTGAGTCGCCGACAGGTTCGAGACCTCAGTGGCGAGTGCGTTGAGAACAGTCAGAACGAAGACCAAAAAGGCCAGAAAGACGATCGATAACGATAGAAGGGCGGAGATCTGCTTCCTCTTGGTAATGACGAGAAGGCGCGAATAAACTGGGTGAAGAATGTAGGCGAAGAAGAAACTCAAAAGTATCGTGGTTATAAAGTCCTTGGTGACGTATACGACCCCAGCCACCGTAACGGCCAGGATCGCCGACACCATCCATAGGAACCGATTTTTTTCGTCCATGCTCTGCATTATTTGTTGGACTGTCAATATATAGACCTTTCCGTCAGTTCGATATCAAGCGGCCATTTAGCCCCTACTATTTTCGCGCTGTGTCAGACGGGCTCAAATTCAGCCCAGCTCGAAAGTTGTCACCCCAAAGATATTTCTGATAGGAAGACCCGGATTGCCTTTGGTATACATCCGGGCGGTTTCAAAGGTCTTTGTCATATTGTACCGTTCTGCGAGCTTCAAAGCCGCTGAATTTGGTTCTGGAACGTCCAGATATACCGGATCCCCCTTTTCTGCTCGACCCGCCAACGCCGAAAAGAGCGACTCTGCGATTTTTTCATTTTCTGCAAATAGAGGTCCTATCTTGAATCCAACGCGACATGGACGGAGGACGCCGTAACCTTTCAGCCCCTCATCGCCGACAAAACCAAGGGCGACGGAGTTGGGCTGGGAGATCCAAGCTTTAAGGAAACGGCCTCTTTTTTCTGGAAAGTGGAGCGTATCGTACCTTTCCAGGTCTTCGAAGGGGACCTCCGACAGCTCAACTATCCCAGGACCAAAGATCTCTGACCCGGATCCCGTTCCCTGATAGCGGACGCTCCGGTGGAAAAGTTGAAACCCGGACTTTTTATAGGTCTCCTGCTGCTCTACGACGCTGTCAAGGCCCACGTTCCTGCCCTTCAGATAGTCCATCCCCTCGTGCCAGAGCCGAATCCCAAAACCTCGACCTCGAAACTTTTGCCTGACTATGTAGAGGCCCAGAAAGCCGAAAGACCTGCCGTAAGCCACTGCCGATAAGCATCCTACGGGCTCGTCGCCCAAAAGGCCTATGAAGAAACCTTCCGGATCTGCCGAATAAAAACAGTCGGCGTCGTTCAGACCGGGATTCCACCCCTCCGATGCTGCCAAGTCGATCGCAAACTCGACCTCGTCCCGGCGCATCCTGCGAATTGTGTAGTCATCGCCCATAATTTCACGCCGTCTCATTAAAACAGATCTTATTTAAAGTTCAACATGCGGATGGGGTGGCTCTCCGCTGATCTGAATCTTGATGTCTGAAATTATAGATCGGAGGGCTGAGATTGCAGAGGCTTGAAAGTCGAGACAGCTTTTGGTAACAATGTACAGGTCTCAAAGGTTCCAAAGAGATATCTCAAATCGGCACTAATCACCAGCCCGACCTCGCCAGGACGAAGCGGGCCACCTCCTCAGATCCGGGCCTCTCGAAGATCTCTTCGGGCGTGCCCAGCTGGACCAGCTCGCCTCCGATCAGAACGCCGATCCTGCCGGCGAGACGCCTGGCCTGGTCCAGGTCGTGGGTCGACATCACCACCGTCAGTCCGGCGTCTCCTGCCTTCCGGATAAAGTCCTCGATCGTCTCCGCTGTCCTGGGGTCGAGGTTTGCAGTAGCCTCGTCCAGGAGGAGGAGTTCAGGCTCTGTGACCAGGGCTCTCGCCAGGGCCACCCTCTGGGCCTCGCCGCCCGAGAGGCTAAACGCCCTTCTCTTCTCGTAACCGGAAAGGCCCACGTCCCGGAGGGCGGCTTTCACTCGATCCCGGATGTCTGGGCCAAAGCCTCCTCTTATTCTGAGGCCGTAGGACACGTTCTTCTCGACTGAGACGTTGAACATCGAGGGTTTCTGAAAGACCATGGACATCCTCCTCCTCGCCTCAAACCTCGCCTTCTCGTCTTCTGTTACGTCGACACCATCAAAGAAGACCCTACCATCGTCGGGAGGGTCGAGGAGGTCGAGGATTCGAATGAAGGTGGTCTTTCCCGAGCCGGTGGGACCGATTATCGCCAGGGTCTCGCCTTTCCTAACCTTCAGGGACAGACCTTTCAGAATCTCGGCTCCGCCACGCCTCGCCCAGACGCATCTTGCCTCGATCATGCCCACCAGTTCCCCTGGACCCTGTTGACGAGGAGGTTTACGATCAGAGATATCGAGACGAGGATTATCCCGAGAGCCATCGAGAACTCGATATCGCCCCGGGAAGTCTCAAGGGCGATGGCCGTAGTCAGGACCCTGGTGTAACCCCTGATGTTGCCTCCGATCATCATCGCCACCCCCACCTCGGAAAGGGCCCGGCCGAAGCCCAAGAGGACCGCCGCCAACATGGCCGCCTTCGCCTCCCTCATTATGGTGAAGATCGCCTGAACTTTCGTGGCGCCGAGGGATACGGCCGAATCCCGGACTTGGGCGCCGATGCCACTGAGGGCGGCGATGGTCAGGCCCATCATGATCGGAGAAATGAGAATCGTCTGGCCGATCACCATCCCTCCGGGGGTGAAGAGAAGACCTAGGCTGCCGAGGGGGCCCGACCGCGATAGGAGGAGGAAGACGACGAGGCCTACGGTGACCGTCGGCAGGCTGTAGAGGGTTTGGATTAAGTTAACAACAGCCCTTTTGCCCTTAAAATTGTGGAAGTGGATGAGGCCGCCGAGGGGGACGGTGATGATGGTGGCGATGACCGTCGAGGTCACGGCTATGGCAAGGGACCTCGCCGTTATCTCCACGACGATCGGGTCGAGGGCCAGTATAAGCTCGACCGCCCTTACTAGTCCCGCCGCGATCTCATCCAAAGGTTTCACCCGAATATTTCGCTGGACTCCGATCAGGATTTCGAGTACCAAAGCTCAAGCTCGCGCTTGCATTTACGCCGATGCCAGGCTGCAGGCCCTCTCGGCCAGAGGCAAGGCGCACTCGTCCCCAGAGCATCCGATCAGGTCGCATTTTCCTCTGGCGGGGCTGAAGAGAGGCTGGCCATAAGTATCTGTCCCGTACTCGGCGATCAGATCCTGGCCGTCGTCGGAGACGAGGTAGTTGACGAAGTTTGTCGCCATCTCGCAGTTTACGTCAGGGTAGACGGCAGGGTTCACGGGTATCGCCGCGTAGACGTTCAGGAGAACGTCGCCCTCCTCGATTAGGGGCACGAGGTCGAGGTCGCCCTGGTAGGCGAGGAAGGTAGAGGTGTCACAGAGGGTGTAGCCTTCCATCTCGTTTGTCATCAGCAGGGTCGGGCCCATCCCCTGACCGGCTTCGACGTACCAGGAGCCGGAAGATGGGACCTCGTCGTAGCCGATGCCCGCGCTATCCCAGAGGAGCTTCTCTCTCGCGTGGGTTCCTGAGTCGTCGCCCCTGGAGACGAACTTGATCTGAGCGGGTTTTTCCATGCCTTTCTCCATGATCGTCTCCATCGCCTCGGAGACGGTCATGCCCTTTATCCCAGCGGGGTCGTCCTCGGGGCCGACGATGATGAAGTAGTTGTAGGCAAAGCAGGTTCTTGAAAGGCCGTAGCCCACCTCGATGAACTTTCTCTCCCTCACCACGTCGTGGACGAGAATCAGGTCGGCGTCACCCTTCTCGGCGCGCTCGATCGCAATTCCCGTCCCGCCGGAGACGGTGCGGACATCGACGTCGTACATCTCCTCGAAGATGGTCTCCATTTCGTCCAGGAGCAATGTGTCGTAGAGGCTGGTGGTCGTAGAGATTCGAAGCAGCTCTTTCTGGCCGGAACCGGCCTCGTCGTCTGCAGCCGATGTTGCGGTGCAGAGGAGGGCCAGGATCAGGGCCAGGCACGATATTCCCAGATATCTTCCCTTCATAACGATCAACGGGTTGAATGGAAACGATTACTATAAAAGGGTTATGTCAACGATTCTCGAAGGGTGGGCGGAGATCCGCTGAAGGGGACTCTGGAAGGGTAAAAAGGTGGGGGATGAAGTTCGAGGAGGGAGAAAGGTGGCCAACGTATCTTTGCATAATATCTTTTTTTCGAGATTGCATTGGTATCTAGCATCACCTTATCAGATAGGTCTTGCTGATCGCGGTGATCAGAAGAGCCAAGAAAACGTAGCCTAGAAACCGCTCTAGCATGATGAGGAACCTATGCTTTTCAGCCCTGTACTCGATGGTGGGGTAAAGGAAGGACGCGAAGCCTAAGGTGAAGGTCACGATAATTAAGCTGAAAATGAACGGGTCGAAGAAGGTGAGCTCTCCACTCTTAAAGACAGTATTTATCTCGCTGGCTTCAAACGTGCCGTTCACTGTCGGTCCATCAGTGGGATTTTCTACACGTTCCTCCCTGATGTACTTCTTGATGCTTCCACAGTAGCTGAAGACTAGTCCAAAACCTAGAATTACGGATACAATCCAAACCACCGTTCGAAGCGGTTTCACCCCATATCCGTATAGGATCCATTCGAAAGTGTCTGTGATCTTCTCTAAAGATATCGGCTCATTCATCCTGCATTTATTCCTGTATTCGTAGTAGCAGTCGTTTAAGTCCTCGAACCATCCAAGGTTTGCGTAGTTCCTAATCAGGGCGAGGTAGGCGTCATCGTCTGATACGAACAGCTGATGATCGTCTATCGATTCCCAGGGGAGAAGGAGCCGGAGGACACCGGTTCGAGTCAGATCGAGGTGGCTGCCAAAAGTTGTATTTTCGAAATAGGCATTGCCGTCGAACTGAGCATCCTCAAAGCTCGCGCTTCCGTTGAACATTGCCGAGTTGAAGTAAGCACGATTACTGAACTGTGCATACCTGAAGCCTGAACTTCCGTTGAACGTGGTATCTGAAAAATCAGCAATTTCTTTAAACTTTACTTCCCAGAATCTGGCATTTCCTGAGAAATTCGCCCACATGAAGTAAGCAACTCCGCCCGAGAATACCGCTCCATCGAAGTGGGCAGTTTTGTTGAATTCAGTTCCACCGAAATATGCATCACCGCCAAAGCGAACTCCTCCAAAATTGCTATCGGATCCAAATCGAACTTTTGAAAATTGGGTATCTTTATCGAATTGAGCATCCCCAAATCTGGAGGTTCCATTAAATTGAACGAACCAAAAGTCAGCATATCCTTGAAATAAAGTCCTTCCAAAAACGACATCCTCGCTAAATGTAGCGTACCTGAAATAGACGATTTTACAAAACTTGGCAGCATTGAAATCGGTCCATCCGATGAACTGGGCGCCTTCAAAATAAGCATCTTCTGTGAAATTCGCACGCCAGAAGTGGGCTGTTTCGTTAAATCGAACATTATTAAAAGTGGTATATCCGTTAAATCGAGCCCTCTCGAAGGAGGCTCCACTACCAAACAGAGCTTTATTAAAACCAGTGTATCCGTTAAATTGTGAATCCCTGAAGTAGGCATCGCCACCTCTAAACTTAGCTCTCAGGAACCAAGCGTCTCTGGTGAAATTGGTGCCCCTAAAATTAACCGGTCCCCGAAATACGGTGTCGTTGAAGTGAACAGTCCCGAGGGTCCTTCCGCTCAGGTCCAGGTCTCCCTCGACGATTACGCCGTCGTAATGGACCGGCTCGCCTCGCTCGATTTTCTCCATTATCTCGCTCGCCTGAACGATCCTGCGGGAGTCGGGCGCGCCCTGAGCTAAGCCCACGAAAAGAAGCGCCGCCAGCACCAGTGCCAGGATCGAAGCCGGTCTCGTCGAATCTCCCTCCGGAGGAGGACTTTCGCACTAATCTGCAAAAAAGATTTGGTTGTCCATCTTTTCTATCAGAGATGACTACCTAATGAGCCGATCGACCCAGCGGGGCAAAAAGTACTTCCTCTCGGAAAATCCTCTTTTCTGGCAGCTTCATGACCAAATCAAGCCAAATTCCAGATTCAGCCCAAAAGCCCCAGTTCAGCCTCGCCTCCGACTTCGAGCCGAAGGGCTCCCAGCCAGAGGCGATCGAAAAGCTCGTATGTGGCCTTGAGTCGGGGCAGAGGTTTCAGACCCTCCTCGGCGTCACAGGCTCGGGCAAGACCTACACCGTCGCCAAGGTCATCGACGCCGTCAAAAAGCCGACGCTGGTTATCGCCCACAACAAGACCCTGGCAGCCCAGCTCTACAGCGAGTTCCGGGAGTTCTTCCCAGAGAACAGGGTCGAGTACTTCGTCTCCTACTACGACTACTACCAGCCCGAGTCCTACATCCCGGCCAAAGACCAGTACATCGAGAAGGACGCCACCATCAACCCCAAGATCGAACAGATGCGGCTTGCGGCGACGGCGTCTCTCTTGTCCCGGCAGGACGTGATCGTGGTGGCTTCTGTATCTTGTATCTACGGCCTCGGAAACCCCGAGAACTTTCTGAAGATGGGATTTGAGCTAAAGGTCGGTGACCGGATATCCCGAAGGGATATTCTCGAAAGGCTCGTCTCGATCCAGTACGAGAGAAATGACATGGAGCTAGCGCCGGGCCGGTTCCGGGTTAAGGGGGAGACGATCGACCTCGTCCCCGGTTACTTCAACGACATCGTGAGGGTGGAATTGTTCGGAGACGAGGTGGACCGAATCACCGAGATCGACCGGCAGACCGGCGAGCGGCGGGAGGATATGAAGTACTTCTACGTCTACCCCGCCCGCCACTACGTCATCCCCGAAGAGGAGCAGAAGGGGGCGATCGATTCGATCCTGGCGGAGCTGGAGGAGAGGCTGCCGGAGCTTGATATGCTCGAAGCCCACCGCCTCCGGCAGAGGACGCTTTACGACATCGAGATGATAAACGAGACGGGAAGCTGCAAAGGGATCGAGAACTACTCCCGCCACTTCGACGGAAGGCGCCCCGGCGAGCCCCCCTACTGCCTCCTCGACTACTTTCCCGACGACTTTCTTTTGGTGATCGACGAGAGCCACCAGACGATCCCCCAGCTCCGGGCGATGTACAAGGGCGATCGGTCCCGGAAAAAGAGCCTCGTCGACTACGGCTTCAGGCTTCCCAGCGCCTACAACAACCGGCCGCTTCGGTTCGAGGAGTTCGAGCGTTTCATGAGACGGACGATCTTCGTCTCGGCAACCCCCGGCCCATTCGAGCTGGAGCGTTCGTCCCAGGTTGTCGAGCAGATCATCCGCCCGACGGGCCTCCTGGACCCAGAGGTGGAGATAAGGCCCGTGGAGGGGCAGGTCAGAGACGTGATGGAAGAGATCGGGCGGGTCGTCGATCAGGGCGACCGGGCTCTTGTGACGACCCTCACTAAGAAACTCGCCGAGGAGCTGACGGACTTTCTCGCCAAAAACGGGATTCGGGCCCGCTATCTCCACTCCGAGATCCAGACGATCGAGAGGACCGAGATCATCCGGGAGCTCCGACTCGGAAAGTTCGACGTCCTCGTGGGGATCAACCTCCTCCGGGAGGGGCTCGACATCCCCGAGGTCGGTTTCATCGGGATATTGGACGCGGACAAGGAAGGTTTCCTCAGAGACGAAAAGAGCCTCATCCAGACGATCGGAAGAGCCTCCAGGAACGCCAACTCAAGGGTCGTCCTCTACGCCGACAGGATGACCGACTCGGTCAGGGTCGCAGTCAGAAAGACCGAAGAGAGGCGCGCCCTCCAGATGAGGTACAACTCCGAGCACAACATCATCCCTCAGACGATAAAAAAGCCGATTCGGGAGAAGGTTGTGGAGATAACAGATACAAGACACATCCCCAAGTCCGACATCCCGAACCTGGTGATCGAGCTCGAGGCCGATATGAGAGCTGCCGCCGAGGTTCTCGACTTCGAGCGGGCTATACGGCTGAGGGACACGATCAAAAAGTTGGAGAAAGAGATGAAAGTTGTGTGAAGGGCCGACCAGCATTCAGCTCCGATCGACCACCTTCCCGCAAATTCGCCTAATCTTCCAGATCGTACAGAATCTTCATCGCCTTGGTGAAGGGAGGCATCCCCGACGTCAAGAGAACCACCCTCAGAACGTCGACGATCTCGTCTTTCGTGATGCTGAACTCCTTCATCGCGCTCATCATCTGCTTTTCCGTGGCCCGCTTATCAGCAGATGCCGCATTGATGCCCAGGGCTATCAGCTTCTGGGTCCTGTAGTCCAAGACCTTGCCGGTGTAGATCGCCTCGTTCAAGCCGACGATGGCTTCGTAAAGGTCGGGGTAATCTTTTTTAACGTTGACCATCCCTTCGCCGAAGAATACCTCTTCTTTCATTTTTAGGCCTCCTGCATTTACTTGGTTCTCTTATATTTTATATCTTTCTCCGCCTATGTTCAAAATAATCTCGAACCTTTTTGGATCTGAAATCGCCCTTCTGAAAAGAGAACTTCAGAATTAGAAGGGCGAGTTGGAGGGAGGCCGGAGAGAAGTTACGCCCCCCGGCTCAACGTTGCATTATGCCTCTCATATTCAAATACAGGGGATGAGTCTGATCCGAGGAACTCCGATGCGAGCTTTCCGCCATCAATATCCTGCAAATCTATTTTGGAATTCCCGGAAGCCATCTCCCTGATAGAACATAATCTGTCCTCCAGATTATATGTAACTTTTGGGCGAAGAGATGCTATCGGACTTCGTCAACATCCCACATTCCCAAGACAAGAAAGGACGACGACGAAATCGAATCGCAATCTATAACTTCAATCTTCTTTGGGCCGGAATTTTCCTTCAACCCTTCATAAGTTTTTTAGGCATTTTGACCTTCAATGGGGACGCAGCCGTCTAGGGTCTCTAGCATGAAGCCTACAAAGATGGCGACTATCGAGATGAGGAAGATGACGATGATGTCTTTGAGGTGCTATATGGCCATCAGTCAACTCTTCCGTAACATCCGCATTAAACGTTAAGGTCGAAAATATAGGATTAAGGAGCAAAATAGGAACAAATCGGCCCGATGGCGCCACCCCCTTGGGGGGGGCAAGCGACCGGGTCAGGCGACATCGTCACCGAGAAAAGCGAGCTATAGCGGCCTCAGAGGCGGTCCGCCATTTTCGTTTCGATTATACGCAGCCGTCCAGAAGCCTCTTTCGACCGCCGCGCTTCTCGCCTGGCTTGATGGGGTCCACCTTTGCAACCTCTTCCTCTTCCTTCTCCTTCTTCTTTTCTTCCGCCATTTAAATCACTCCAGACATTTATTCGGCTGTACTCGTTTATTAAACTTTCCTGTACTGTGGCCCCTTTTTCTCAGTTTGGAAGATACGACAGTCTTCAATCTATCGGCAACCTCAATAATGGTGATCTTTTTCCGGCTTTTGCGCGGCAGAAAGCCGCATCTTCAGTCAATCAAATGTGATTATATACAATGATATGAATTCATCTTTTTGAAGCAACAGCTACTCAACACGAAATTTACACATTGGAACTTTTGTGCTGGAACGACGACTGTCTGAACTACGGTTAGGAGGTCTCAGCCCCTGTTTCGCACTAACGATCTAATCCGCGATCGGCTCAGGGGCCCCGGCGGGCTGAAGAGAAATTCGCGGCGTTGGGCGGCCACGTCTTGACCCTCGATATACGAGGCGTGGCCGCCTTGAGGTCAATTCTCCAGGTGGAGGGCTACGTCACAAGGTCCAGGTTATCGATATAACTTGCGTGCCTCGACCTCATCGAAAGCGTATCAGATCTCGGGATATACGAAGATATTTTCACCAGGATACTCGAAGTTCAAAAGGGCCAGATAATCCTGTTGAACCTCTTCGGGGTCGAGGTCTACCTCGGGATGGAAGATTCTGGCCCAATAGGTAAGACCGGCAACGCTGTCGAGGCCGAAGTGCATACTCCAATAGCAGACGTAGACCTTACCGTTCTGGACCGCCGATATCTCCTCTGCGCCGGGCCTCGTCATGATCTCGTCTCTTTCGGCCTCAAGCGGAGAGACGTCGCTCCATCCCAGGTCGGAGACGGACTTGATCTTGAGGATCACGTCAGGGTTCTCGGATACGACCCACTCCCAGTCGACCTTGGGGTACTCCACGAGGTCGCGTCCTATATTCTCGCCGCCGGCTATCCTGCAGAGGTCGTTTAGGGCCGAGCCGTTCCCGTAAGAGCTGAGGGACCCGATCCCTCCCTTTGAGCTGGACTCGATGTAGACCCTGGGTGCGGAAAGCCCCTCTACGGCGGCCTCGACCTCATTCTCCTTCCCCTCGCACCATTCACAGTATGCTTCAGCCTCCTCCTCTCTTCCTAGCAAAGTCCCGAGCTTTCTGATCTCGTCCTTCAAAGTCTCCTGCTTGTAGAGGTCGAGCCCGACGGCGGTTATGTTTCCGAAGGGAGCAAGCCCTTCCTCGATGGAGAATATGCCGTAGGGAAGGTCGGGGTAGGTGTATCCGATTACGATTATGTCAGGGACGATATGGTCGAACTCGGCCATGGCCAGGGACCCGATCTTCTCGTAGTCGAACTCCTTCCAGGTGCCTACGACCTCACAGTCCGTAAGCTCCGGGAAGAGGGCGGGCTTTCCCGAGATGCTGTCGGTCACCCCGACGATATACTCCCCGGCACCGAGCATCTCGACCGCCTCGGCGGCGTCGGTGTTCAGAACGATGATCCTCGAAACCGGCATCTCGATCGTCACGGTCCTCCCGGCAGAGTCGGTTATCGTCCTCGGATAGTCGGCCTCGGTGGCATCCGAGGCGAAAGATGCAGATGCAGACGACGCAACGGCAGACGGAAGCGTTGAAAGCAAGAGCATAAGCGCCAAAAGCGCAGATAGAGACGTTATCCTCATGTAGATACCTCTTAGGAAACGAGTTCTCGGATTGATAATAACTTTTGTGGTTACGATCTTAATAATTATGTAAAATTCATTTCAGAATAATTAGAGTAATTGTACGATAATTAGTCAGATATAGTTCTCACCCTGATTTATGCCTTTGGAAAATTTCAGCATCCATTAATTCATTATTTTCAAAAAACTTCCAAATATCTCATATAGAATTTATAGTATTATGAAATTACTAATCACTTAGTAATACTGAAAAAGAGTTTATATCATTGAATATGCTAAGATGCCCGGAAGATGCCCCTCCTCGATTACCTGGTCAGGACGACGATGCTCATGGCGGCAGGAGTGATCGTCGCGAACATCGCCATGGAGGCGAACCTCCTCGCAAGGTTGGCGCGTCCCATCGGCCTCCTCTCCCGCGCGTCGAACTTACCTGAGAGCTGTACGGTCTCGATCTTCGCCTGCATGATCAGCCCCGCCGCTGGAAAGTCCGCCCTCTCAGAGTTCTACAGGCGGGGCGAGGTGGGAAAGACGGAGACGCTCCTCACAATCCTCATCAGCACCTTTCCCGTCGTCCTGGGGGAGTCGCTCTTCAGGGTCCAGGCCCCGATAGCTGTCGTTCTTCTTGGACCGGTCGTAGGCGGGACCTATGTCCTCCTCAACCTCTTTTCCAGCTTCATCCAGAGTTTTTCGGCCCTCCTCTATTCGAGGCTCAGGATGAGGCCGGCCCTCATCGGGCCAGGCGAGACCACGGCGGTCAACGCCGTCGGGGCGGCCGACGAGTCCAATGCGGCTGGAAGGGAAAAGGAAAAGGAAACGGATAAAAAGAGCTTCAGGCTCGATCGAGAGACGGCAATGACGGGATTACTAAAGTCGATCCCAGCTCTGAGAAAGACGATCCCGATGGTGGTGGCGACGATGATTCTGATGGACCTGTTGATGAGGCACGGGGCCATCGACGGCCTCGCCGCGGCCTTCGATCCGATCCTCTGGGCCCTGGGCCTTCCGGGAGAGTGCATCGCGCCTCTGGCGATGCAGTTCGTCCACTTCTCGGCGGGGTACGCCTCGGTGGCGGCCCTGATGGAAGCGGGGGCCATCACCGCAAAGCAGGCTGTGATCACCCTTCTTGTCGGGAGCATGGCGGTGATCACTATGATCTACGTCAAGTACAGCCTCTCGATGTACCTTGCTTTGTCCGGCAAGTTCGGGGCCAGGCTCGCCCTCGCATCCTACTTATTCAGCATGGCGGCGAAGGTCGTGACGATATTTCTGGCGCTGATGCTGCTGTAGATGTTTTAGCTTTATTTTGTCGTTTTTTCGTGCAACACGTTTATCATTAGCCTGATAATTTTCTAGATCGGAGAGAAAAAGAGAGATTGCAGCATGGCAGCGTGCCGAATGTGA
>DAQG01000016.1 GCA_002502785.1 Methanothrix harundinacea
GAGTTTCGTCATCGAGTTTGATTGTCCTATTGGCGAGCGTAGTCAGCCAGAGCGCAGCTCTTGTAGCAAGCGGGACTTTGCTGAATAGCGGCTCCGTTTCTGTTAAAAGTTGTCTATTGCTATTGTTCATGGCAAGGTTTCTTCACTTGGGTGTCGGATGTCTTAGGATCGGCATTCCAGCAAATGTATCCTATTTTGGCAGTCAGGCGGGACTAAGGGTTACTGTAATTGAATATCTCTTAATAGAGATTGCGAATATAGTAATAATATTAACTCTCTTTTTAAGTATATAAGTTGTAAGATCAGGCAACGTGCCTAATATTGTTGTGTTACCTTCAAGATAGCGATCAGCGGACACCATGACTTAAGAACCCGCCATGAGTCTGACCTGTAAGGCGTTTTTTAGTGATATCTCTTAAGCATTCCAATTCCCAATAATCATACAGTTGTTATGATCGAACCACCAAAATTCGTGGCACCCCATCACTCAGCTAGGAACCAATAATCTTATCCTCTCGTCGCGAGCGTCAGATTCCCGTGGGGCATGACGATCGTCCTCGCATCTTTCCCCTGCCTCTCCCGCGCCATGGCGAGGGCCTCTTCCAGGCTTTACGCGTGCCTGAAAAAGCAGATCTCCGCAAGCTTTGGCCTCATGGAGGAGACGAAGATCAGATCCGTTTCAAGGGACACCCTTGCGATCAGGGCCGCCTTGTGCCCTCCGAACTCGTACTCCCTTCCGAACCGCTCGACGCAGTCCTCAGCGCACTTTGCTTCCCTCGCCCACCGCTCGAAGACGGGGTGGCCGAGCCCCTCGGCGCACTCGGCCAGGAGGATGAGCGACTCGCCCGAAAGGACCGCCTCCTTGGCATTCTCCATCGCCTTCTGAAGCTCGTAGTGGTTGATGTTCTTGTGTCGATCGCCCCCATCACACAAATGATGACGGTTTCGACGGGCCTAGATGACGCTACCAGTGTAGCGAAGATCAAGAAGGTTCTTTGAAGGGGTAAGCAAAAAAGGTGGGAGCCACCCCCAAAAAAGGGGTGGTTCAACCGATCTGAGATTTAAATGCAGGGGAGCCAGTCGACCTGGACGTCGCCGCAGGTGTCGTTACCCCAGAGCTGGATGAACTTCTCGATGGAGAAGACGCCCGTCAGGTCCTCGACGCTCCGGCCGTACTCGGGGTGTCTGCCCTTGGAGTTGGTGGTTACGTCCTTGGAGAGCCATCCGATGTGAGCGACGCCGATCACGTTGGAGTTGAAGTTCGCCTCAAGGGCGCCAGTGCAGCATCCGCAAGTCGGATCTTCTCTTCCATTGTCGTTGCGGTCCACTTCTCTCTCACAGCACTGCTTCCTGGTCTTGACCTCTGTGTTCTTCTGGAGGTGCTCAGCGTGAGTGTACATCTCGACGACGACGGCTCCGATGTAGTAGTTCTGGACGCAGAGCTTCTCGATCCACTTCTGGTCGTAGGTGCCTGTCTGGTAGCTCACGGGCATGTACTCGAACTCGGCTTCCTTGGTGAAGTTGATGTAGTCAGGACAACAGCCTTCATAGCAAGCCTCATCCGAGACGGGGTCCACGTTGAAGGGGTCTCTCTGGGCTTCAATCTCGGTCCTTTCGGTGATGACGTTTCCGCTCCCGGACTCCTTCTCGACCAGCTTGTTTCCGGCCAGGCCGGTCTGGGTCTGGATGATCGTCTCGACGTTCTTGTATCCAACGCCTTTTACGTTCGCTTTCTCGTACATGTAGTTGGCAGCGCTTGCCATGCCAACAAGGGCCATGCAGAGGACTAAAAGTACTGCTAATTCTCTCCTCGTTTACATCCCTCCAACTGGTAGTTGCAGAATTCGATATAAATATGTTTACAGTTTGGGATTTCTGATGAACATTGTCAGTCAATCAAGAATCGCAACATGAATCGTGGTAGTCGCAGGAAAAATATTCCTTCTGGAATAATGCTGGTGATGCTCGTTGAGGACGGTTTTGATCTTCGACTTTTACACAGCCTTATAACGCAAAAGAGGTGGGAGCCACCCCCAAAAAAGGGGTGGTTCGATCGATCTGAGATTTAAATGCAGGGGAGCCAGTCGACCTGGACGTCGCCGCAGGTGTCGTTACCCCAGAGCTGGATGAACTTCTCGATGGAGAAGACGCCCGTCAGGTCCTCGAGGCTTCGGCCGTACTCGGGGTGTCTGCCCTTGGAGTTGGTGGTTACGTCCTTGGAGAGCCATCCGATGTGAGCGACGCCGATGACGTTGGAGTTGAAGTTTGCCTCAAGGGCGCCGGTGCAAAGACCACATTCTGGCATCTCTTTATCAATAGATGCACTCAGATATCGGGGCCCCCACAGACAGTCCTTCCTGGTCTTTACCTCTGTGTTCTTCTGGAGGTGCTCAGCGTGAGTGTACATCTCAACGACGACGGCTCCGATGTAGTAGTTCTGGACGCAGAGCTTCTCTATCCACTTCTGATCGTAAGTGCCTGTCTGGTAGCTCACGGGCATATACTCGAACTCGGCCTCTTTAGTGAAGTTGATGTAATCAGGGCAGCACCAGAGATACTGCGGGTCAGTGTTGAAGCCTTGATTAGCTGAAACAGATAGTTGCTCCGAATTTTGCGTGTACTCAAAGGGTTCAGCTTCTCTCTGGGCCTCGATCTCCGTCTTCTCTACGATGACGTTGCCGCTTCCTGACTCCTTCTCGACCAGCTTGTTTCCGGCCAGCCCGGTCTGGGTCTGGATGATCGTCTCGACGTTCTTGTATCCAACGCCTTTTACGTTCGCTTTCTCATACATGTAGTTGGCAGCTCCCGCCATGCCAACAAGGGCCATGCAGAGGACTAAAAGTACCGCTAGTTCTCTCCTCGTAAAATCCCTCCAATCATTGATCGTGAGTTCAATATAAATATGTTTACAGTTTCGGCTTTTTATTTGTGAGCCATTCATAAGCCGATACCCGGATAAGTAAAATCATCCAAATGATCTGAGCGGGGTATTTTCGCTATAACTTGCTTATGACTTATTAAAATATTATATCAACATTCTGTTTGGCCCTGAATGATCCCCAAATATCGCAGCATCAAACCCGAAGAATCCAGACGACTTTATGGTCCAGCAAGATGCTTTGTGGATTAATTTAACGTCATCACGTCTCTTAACAGTGATTTTCTTATTTCGCGTTTAAGTCGTAACGAGTCGTAGCATTTCGATTTCTGTTAATTAATCCACAAAGCACAGCAAGATCGATAGGTAGGGATGATACGGCAGATGATTAGCTGACCGATAGTATTGTGCGCGATGGGCTAAAGCGATCGCCTCATGATAATAGCCCCCTCGCCGTCAGGGTAGTAGTTCTTGCAGGTCGTGAATATCTCAAAACCCAGATCAAGGTAGAGCCTCTGAGCCCTTTTGTTGGTGGCCCTCACCTCCAGTATCACGGACATCACCGCTAGCCTCCGAAATATCTCCAATAGCTCAGTCATAAGCCTTCGCCCTACGCCACGCCCCTGGCGTCCGGACCTCACTGCCAGCCAGAAGATTCTGCCCTCCAGGGGCGACTGTCTGAAACCCAACACCATCCCTGCGATCCTTCCGCCAATCTCCGCCACAAGGAAGGTGGTGGGGTAGTTCTCGAAGAAGTAGGTGAGAAGGTAAGGGTCGTGGCCTCCGCCAGCCTCGGCGTCCAGCTCGACCGCCTCGGAAAAGTCGCGAGGCTCAAACCTTCTTATCGTCAGACTATCCTCTGGGTTCCTCCCGACGTTCATCGAGTTCATCTTCGGCACCTGGCACCATCGGCCTCAAGATAAAAATAACTTTTCGACGGATAAGAAAATCGCGCCACATTTCGCCCCCCTTGGGCGAGATATCTCAAGCTTTTTATCCGATCCGGTTCTGTTGAAGGCGAGAACGATCTTTAGCGGCAGATGCCGTGTCACGGAAAGGAGAAGATGGCGGCTAATACAACTCAATCGAAATGGGATTTTTGGGAAGGCGATGGATGACATGAACCGAGAAATTGGTTATAGGCACCTGATGCTGCTGGCCCTCTTTATTGTTCAGGTAACAGTCCCCATCTCACAGGGCATGGAGGCTGACGGGTTCAACGGCACCACCTACATCCTCGCCAGGTCGGAGGCCGAGGTGATCGTCCCGGCGAACGGCAGTAGCTTCAACCTGACTCTTCCCTTCAAGTCCGATATCAGGCTCTTCGATTCGCAAGGCGTGGAGGTTCCTGTCGAAACGGAGGTCAACTTCTGGCGTGGCTCTTATCAGTACCAGATCGTCTCCGAGGAGCGTGTAGATGGCCACCTCAACTACACTTACCCCATTGTAGACCAGCGGTTCGTCGCCTCCGCCGAGGAGGGTGTGGCTGTCCGTGTCGTTCTTCCAGCAGGATACGCCACCGGCGATACCCTCCTGGGGAAAGCCAGGCCCAAGCCCGACGAGGTCGAAACCTGGAATAACAGAACCGCCCTCATATGGACGAATCCGGGGAAGAGGACGATAATCGACGTCAACTTCTACAGTGACGATGCGCCCAGGGCCTTCAGGCTTTTTCTCCTCCTCCTCGCCTTCCTGGCAGGGGTTCTCGCCCTCGAGCACCTGACGAGCATAAGAAGGCTCAGGTCGGTCAGGAAAGAGGCAGATGAGGATTCGGACGAGAAAGAAGGTCGGCTCTGAAATAGAGTCAGAGTTCGGATCCGAGTCAGGTCTAAGTATCAGACGCTTTTATTTCCGACCACTATGGAACCGAAAGAGATCTGGAAAGGTATCTACGTCGTGGGAGGACCGGGCCTCTCCCACCCCGCAGACTGCTGCGTCTACCTCGTCGATGCTGGAAGGGAGCTGGTTTTGATCGACGCGGGCGCTGGCCCCGGCATAGATGCGATATTGAGAAACGTCAAGATCCTCGGCTTTGATCCAGTCGGGATCGGCCACCTCGTCGCCACCCATTGTCACATCGACCACATAGGCGGCTTATCCCGGATCAAAGAGGTGAGCGGCTGCGAGGTGAGCGGCCACCAGGCTGACCGGGACGGCATCGAGCTTGGCGATCGGAGGCTCACCGCCGCCGACCTCTACGGCATCGAGTACTGGCCGGTGAAGATCGATCTTATCCTGGAAGGGGCAGAGGAGACCCACCTTCTGGGCGACCTGGAGTTTCACTTCCTCCATACGCCGGGCCATACCCCGGGGAGCATCGCGGTATATCTCGACCTCGAAGAAGGAAGGGCTCTTTTTGGCCAGGACGTTCACGGCCCCTTCAGCGAAGACTGGGGGTCTGACATAACCCGGTGGAGAAGTTCGATGGAAAAGCTCCTCGACCTTGAGGCAGACCTCCTCTGCGAGGGGCACGCCGGGATCTTCCGGGGCAAGGACATCAGAGCTTACATCGAGTCTCAGCTGAGAAGATACCGGCACCTTTAGTCGCGGCGTCTTCGACCCTGAAGGTCAGGATAGTCGGTTCGATAAGGGCCGGAAACGCCGATGCCTCTCATCACGGGTCAGAGGTTCGCCCTGAAGGTCGCCACCTCGCCCACCTCGGCGTAGATCTCGACGTCGAGGAACCTGGTGGCGGTCCAGATGTTCGTCGAGGCGTGCCTCGATACTTCAGGAGCGGTGTAGGACCCTCCTGCCAGGGCCAAGTAAGGGACGAGCTGGTCTGCCAGGTATCGGTCTACGGCGGCCTTTGACTTCAGCTCTGCCACCATATTCTCTGCTGCAAAAGCGCCCACCAGCTCTGCCCGGAGGCCACGCTCCCCGAGAGCGCTCGCACCTTTGCGGCCCGACCAGAGGGTGATGCCGCTGCCGGTGGAAGGGACTGTTTCGGTTTCGCACCTGATCTTTGCACCGAAGCCCGACTCCTCGATAACCTCAATAGCCGCCTGCGACTGTCTCTGAGCGACGTGTTCGGGAAGATTTGAAGAATGGGACACGCCTTCTACAGCCCCGGGCTCACGAACAGATAGATCGGCTCTCTTGAGTTTTCCGGGAACTACCTCCAGGGTGGCAACCCCGCCGCCCTTGGGGTAGTAGCCGCGCCGGGCGCAGGAGAGGCGAGATTTAACGCCGAACTCGGCGAAGGCGGGAAGCGCCACATGCGACAGATAATCGATCGTTGGCGACCATTTGACGTCGGTTCCGCCCCGGACGGTCAGAATTGTGGGTGAGTCGGCACAGACCAAGGCCGGAAGGAGACACTGCATGAGAAGGGTGATGCTTCCGGCGGTTCCGATATCGATCTCGCGCCGTCCACCCCGGATCTCTCCCGGCTGGAAGGTTATCTCCGGCGACCTCGGCTTTACGCCATCGGTTTTGGCGTTTGTGACCTTAGCCAGGGCCAATATCGCTGTAGCGTGCTGGGGGGATAGGCCAGGATTTTTTCTGCCCTCCCTTATCCTAGTTATTCGCACGGGATCGCCGGTGACCGCTGATAGGGCCACAGCCGTCCTGACGATCTGACCCCCGCCCTCACCAAAAGATCCGTCTATCTCGATCATTCGACTGCTTCGTTGAACTGGGTCTCGAACTCTTCGCACATCCCGGCTATCCTGGAGGCGACCTCGTTCAAGAGCACCACGGGGTCTACGTCTCTCGTCTTAAGCCGGAAGATGGGGTTGGTCATCATCGGAAACTTGGCGTCGTAGGTGGCGAGAAGGACCCTGTCGTCCTCGAGCAGCTCCGTCCTGAGGAGGTTCAGTAGGGTATGGCTCTCCCCCTCGAACTCCATGTGGAGCTCGTCTTCGGTCTTCTTGAGGATCTTTACGTTCATCTGATCATCCCCGTTCCGAAATCTGTGCTGAGCTTGCGGGACTCGACCTGATCGCATTCGGGACAGACTAGCCGCTTTCCTTCAAGCTTCAGGGGCGTGGCGCACCTTGTACAGTAAGCCTTGACGACGCCCAGGTCCTCGTCGACGATAGAGAGGCCTATGGTGGGCGTATCGTCGATTATTTTGGCTTTAACGATGTCCCGAAGGCCGAAGACCTGGCGGATGTCCTTGACGTAGGAGCTCTTGACCCTGGAAATGTGGATCAGGGCCTCGGTGTTGTGGATGGGCCTCGACTCGCATCCTCTCTTGAAAGCCAGCCGGAGGATGGCCAAGCTCTCTTTGAGGTCGGTGATCTGGCCCACGACCACGTCCCCCGTCTTCAACTTCACAGGGGCGTTGGTCCTGGGAAGGACCTTTGCGGACCTCTCTTTGGAGTCGACTTCTGTCACCCCCGTAGTCAAGGCGCGAATGTGCTCTCCTTTGACGTAAGTGCCTTCGCCGGGCATGAACTCCTCTGCAGTGCCGACGACGTCACCGGGAATTACAAAATTGCATTTCATCTTATAGTTCACCTGCAAAATATCCGATATAGTTCGACTTCTATGATCTTAACTTCTTTGCTGTGAAATTTGAAGGACCGTTTCAGGGGAAAGGCGATCTTCTGGACTTCTTCGACCTTACAGGGTTCTACGAACCGTCTAATGAACCCTTCGCTGCCCGCGTTGTGGATCGAGTAGATGACCTCGCATATCTCCATCGCCTTTCTGAGAAATGCCCGATCACCAAGGCTTCCTTTCTGGGCTCCGAACGGCGGGTTCATGATCACAGTGGTGACGTTTCTGAGGCAGATCGACGCAACGTCTCCCCTCACGAACTCAACATCGACGCCAAGACTGCGGGCGTTCTCTTTTGCGATTTTGAGGGCAGCACAGTCCAGCTCGACGCCCACGGATCTCGCACCGAGGAGCGCGGCCCCTATCGCGAGGATCCCGGTTCCACAGCCTAGATCGCAGACCGTGCCCTCTAGATCGCCCCGGAGTAGGGCCGAATAGAGGAGCTCCGAGGCGATCGGAGCAGGGGTTGCGTACTGTTCAAGCCTGGGGTCGGGGGCGGCAAATCCCTCCAGCCGTTCCAGGATCATGTCGAGCTTTCGTTTCTTCATAGTTATGGTTATAGCATGGGACGGTCAATGGGCGCCACGTCCCGAAAAGGGTCGGTCATAATGTCGAGATCGAGTTCTTCCTTGGCCCCGGACCTATATGAAGTAGTGAGTCAGGTCGATGAGCAGGTACAGCAAGACCAGGGCCGCAAAGAGCCTGAAACCTCTCAAGACAAGAAACTCCATGAGGACCCTGTTGGACTGTCTCTGCAACCGGGGCGTCTTGAAGTCGGACCTCCCCGAGGCGAGGTCGCCGAGATCAGCAATCAGGCCCGAGGCGAATCTGGGCAGTGATTTTAGAGGAGACCTGCGATACGCCTTGGCAACCGCAAGATCCCTGCATGCCTCCCCCATCGAAACTTCATCGGAGGGAAGGCGCGATTCAGAAGGATCAGAGATCTCGAAAGGCAGGACGGGTCTCGTTTCAACCTCGTAAGGTGCATGGTGCTGCGAGGTCCCGGTCCAGTCCTCTTTGGGAAATTTCAGCAATTCCGCGGGTTCGATGCCGCGTTCGGCTGACAGATCATCTTTCGAGGAGAGAACGTCGTCAACGGGGTGGATCATCGGAGATCTTACTTCGGGCCCGGAGAACCTCTCCAGAAAGTCTTCTTCCTCCTGGATTTGGTTCTGGGCGTCAAAGGATTCGACTTCTTTCGAAGCGGTTGGGACGAATTCCCTCTCGGTTGGAAGAGATGTTCTGGGCTTGGATTTTCCCGGCGGCCTCTCCTCGATCAGGTTCATGGACTCGTTCCAGGTCCTGACGACCTCGAGCTGGGCCGCATCCGTCAAGGCCGCTCGGGTAAGAACCCGACCCATGAGGAGCAGGGCGTTCTGATAGGTCTCAAGAAGAAGGCCGTTTTCCGCCTTTCCGCCTCCTGAGACCTCCTCGAGCCTTTCGACCGTAAGGCGGGCCTCTCTTATCTGGAAGGGGCTTATCATCCCCAGGCCCGGAGCTGCAAGCTCGAAGGCGCTTTCGGCACGTTTTAGGTAGACCATAGTCTCCGATAAGTCGCCTGGAGATTCGCCCTTCAGCTTCGCCGTCATGAACCTGCCCAGGGTCTTGAAGGCGGGCAGGAGTTGTCCGCAAGCCTCCTTGCAGCCCCGGCTGGCCGAACCGAGCTGGAGGATCGCCTGAGAGAAGTGCTCGATGGTGTCTGCGACGACGTCAGAGAGCTTCCAGGGCTCATCTTTTGTGAGGGTGAGTCGCCACGTCTCCTTCATCCCCATCATGCTCCGCCGCAACGCCTCGACAGAGGGCCTTTCCGAGTCGTCCTCGGCGTTCGAGAGGGCGGAGTTGAGGGCCGATACACCCTCTTCGGCCAGCTTGACAGCTTTTTCTGGATCTACCTCCGTCTCCAGGATCACAAAGGCGGAAGCGAACCTCGCGATCCCGGCATCTATCACCAGGTCGGGAAGGCCAGCTCCAGGGGTCCTGGCAAGCTCGAGATAGCAGTCCGAGACCCCAGCGTAGTTAATAGATGCCTCATCAAAGAGCTCCCCGGAGTCCCGATCCGCCCCCTCCCCGGCGATCTGGTGGAGGGCCTGCTGGTGGAGGTCTCGGGCCTGGATCGACCTGACGGTCCCAAGCCACGAGACGGCATTGGTGCGAACCGGCTGCATGCTCTTTCTGATCAGATCCAGGCTCGTTTCGAGATGGTCCGATGCCAGGTCATAGTCGCCTTGGTCTAGGTAGAGGCGTCCAAGGTTCGAGAGAACGACGCCTGCGTTGTGGTGCTGACCTATCCCCTCGAAGATCTCCATGCTTTTGCTGTAGTAGCCTATGGCGACGTCCACCATGTTCATTTCGGCGTTGACCCGTCCCATCCGGTTGAGAAGCCAGGCGACCTGCCTCTGATCGCCGAGGCCCTCAAAGTCCGCCAGGCTCTTCTCGTAGTACTGGAGGGCGAGGTCGAAGTTGCCAGTCTCGGCGTAAATCCTGCCGAGGCTGCCGGTCATCTGGGCTACGCCGAACTCGTCATCGAGGCTTTTGAAGATCTCCAGGCTTTTGCGGCAGTTTTCGATCGCCTTATCATAGTTTTGGCCGCTCCTGTAGGCAGACCCCATGTTCCCGAGAACGTGGGCGAGACTGCCGACGTCGCCGAGGGTGGAAAACCCCTCCGCTGCCCGCTCGTAGTAGTGAAGCGCCCGACCGAGGTATCCCTGACGGGCGTGGACCTGGCCTAGGTTGTTGAGGAGGACGTATCTCACGTGCTGGTCCGAGGCGAGGGATAGGGCCTTGTTGTAACATCTGGCGGCGATCCCCAAATGGCCCGCCAATCTGCATATGTCGCCAAGCCTTTTGATATCGTAAATGTCGGTGAGACAGTTCAACAGCCTGTGGCAGATCTTCTCGTCGATCTGTCCCTCTTCGAAGCTCTCCAGGAGGGCGCCCACCAGACTTGCACAATCGCCGCTGATTGACTTTGGATCGATGGCACGGGAAAATCCGCCCCTCATGTAAGACTCGAATATCTCCTGGAGGACTACGAGCTGATCCATCGGATATGAATCGACTTTTATCTTTAAGTAGTTTCTGCGGGAATAATATATCACTGATATATTGAGGAGATCCAGTTGAGGCGGATTAAGCAAATATGCCCTACCACAGATTTAATGTTACAGTCAAGATGGGTTCTCATAGTATAGGAGACGTCCTCGCCAAAAAGGCGGAGAAACGCTATTTATTTAATGTCAGAAATCCTTCAGCCAGTTGTAAATATGCTGCTCAGAGTGAGTCGGCCTCTGCCCAGGCGACGGATAAAACGACGCCGGTTGGAGTATCGGATAGATCCGATCCAGTTTCGGCCTTTCAGCCGTCGAGGCTTTTTTTTGAAGGCCGATAATTTGGAAAATTTCAAGATGCGTCTATGAATTGGAGAATGGTGAGATGATTCAAGAAAAAGTATCTTATAAGGACGGAGTGGCGGACGGGTACGTCATACCCCTGGGACCTGCAAACCTCGTTGCGGTGGTGGCAAAAAGAGGCATGGTCGGCTGCGGTGCCTTCGACGTTCAGGCGTTGGACAAGTTCGGCTACCCCGCGGCCAGAGTGAAGCCGACGCGAAGCGCCTCTATCTCCAGCGTCGAGGACCTTCTGGCAGGCGAGATAAAGGACGTAAACGCCGCGGCCGCCAAGCTCGGGATCGTGGTGGGGATGAGCGGCAAAGAGGCCCTCGATTTCCTGTGATCGGGAAACGCGAACTACGAGAGGTATACCCCATGATCTCCTTGGAAGACATCCGGAAGGCGGCCAGGTTAATTGAAGAAACTGTCATCCGCACCCCTCTGGTTCGCTCGCCCACCTTCTCGCGGATGGTTGGGGCTGAAGTCTACTTGAAGCTCGAGTGCCTCCAAATGGGCGGCTCCTTCAAGGCCAGAGGCGCCACCTACAAGATCCTCTGCCGGCGCGGAGAGACCGGTCCTGCGGGCGTCGTTGCGGCCTCCGCCGGAAACCATGCTCAGGGTGTGGCCCTGGCCGCAAAGGCCGCCGACCTTCCAGCGACGATCGTAATGCCGGTCTGGGCCTCGATAGGAAAGCAGGAGGCTACCCGTGGCTACGGGGCCGAGGTGATCCTGGCCGGGGAGAGCCTCGCTGAGAGCATATCGATCGCTCAAGATATGGCGAAGGATGGGAGGACTTTCATCCACCCCTACGACGACGAGGAGATAATCACCGGCCAGGCGACGATCGGCCTTGAGATTCTGGAGGACCTCCCGGACCCGGACGTGGTGATCGTCCCCATCGGTGGAGGTGGCCTCATCGGCGGTATCGCATCAGCGATCAAGGCTCTCCGGCCCGAGACCAGAGTCGTCGGGGTCCAGGCCGCGGCCTGCCCTTCGGCCTTCGAAGCCCTTCGATCCGGAAAGAGGGCACGTGTCGACGCCAATAAATCGATCGCTGACGGGATAACGGTCAAGCAGGTCGGCGAGAGGAATTTTCCGATAATCAGAGAGAAGGTCGATGAGATCGTTCTCGTGGATGAGGAGGAGATCATATCGGCGGTGCTGGCCCTTTTGGAGAGAAAGAAGGTCCTGGCGGAGGGCGCGGGAGCCGCTCCCCTTGCGGCACTCCTCAGCTCGAAGGTCGTTGTGCCGAAGGGCGGCAAGGTCGTTTTAGTGATCAGCGGTGGGAACCTGGACCCACCCCTTCTGGGGAGGGTCATAAGGCAGGGGCTTATGAAGAACGGCAGAATAATGCGATTTTCAGCCTGTATAGAGGACGTTCCCGGATCCCTCGCCCGCCTTTTGGATATTATAGCAAAAGAGGGCGGAAACGTCCTCGACATCCGTCACGCCAGGGGCGGAAAGGACCTTTCCCTCTTCGCATCGAGGGTGGACCTTGAGGTGGAGACCCGAGGCTTCGACCAGATCGAGGAGATCAAAGGGGCATTGGAGGCCAGAGGATACGAGATCAGGGACAGAGGCTGAAAACCGAAGATCGAGGGCACACCCTCGACGCGAGGCCTGTTAAAACGTAAATAAACTGCCTTCGCCCTCCATGACATCCTCGACGAGCCTATCGTAAAAGTCCCCCAGAATCTCCGCCCTCTTCCTCGGCACGATCCCCCTCGCGGCCACGTCCTCTTCGCAGGCGTAAACCTCACAGGATGGAGGAAGGTCCCATGCCTGGTTCAGCAGGTGATAGACGCCATCCCCTGCCAGGTACAGCCTCGCCTTCTTCGACCGGGCTAGAAGCTTCAGGCAGAGCTCGTACCTCGGGCTTTTAGGCGGCTTTGTCAGCAAGAACGCATCCCATGACCCAGAGACGATGTCTGGAGCGTACTTCCATTCAACCTCTAAAGAAGTATCAGACAATCCGAATCCTCCATGGCCTCAAGAAATTGTTCATCGTCTGCCAACTCCACCGTCTCGATCAGCTCCTCCTCAAATAGCCCCCTCTCCACCACCGAGGGCTCGTGGGCAAAAACCCTCATCTCGCCGTAGGCGTAGAGGATGTCGGCAAGGTTTGGAACCCCAAGGCCGTTGGCGTCCTGATTTGCCAGGGCCAGGTACGCGCCGTCACCGTAAAGCCCCAAGGTCACCTCCATCTTACCGAGGCCGACGACCGCGGCGTTCAGGACGCCAAAGGCCTTCTCGCTCCCGTAAGGGGCGGAGTCCAGGAGGTAAAAGGCGGATCTCATCGGCATAGGCAAATCACCTTGTCGCTTTTGGAGAGCATCTCGGGAAGGTCGTAGAGGCTGGAGATTTTTATCCCATCATGGTACTCTTTGCAGCACCCGTCTTCTTTCGCAAGATAGCCCCTAGCGGCGGCGCATCGTGAGCAGGCCCTTATGACCGCACCCCTTTCTGCAAGGTCGGCAAAGAGTTCAGCCTCGCCCGTGAAGAACGCGGGATTTTGCCCTCTTTTGGGGATGTGGACGGCGTCCAGGTAGAAGAATATATTTACCTGGTACCGTTTGAGGGCGGCGTCGGCGATCTTGAAGGCGATCATTGCATATTCAGAGATGTAGGGGCCGTCGGCGAGGATGATGGTCAGCGTCTTCAAAAATGCCTCCGGTTCAGATGTACTCGGCCAAGACCCGGAGGTGCTCCAGATTTTGCCTGTACTTTTCGTCTTTGATGGGCGAGCACAGGTCGAGGGAGACCTCCCCGCCCATGAGCCTGATGGCAAACGAGTAGCAGCTCTGCTCGCCACACTCGCCGCAGTCGGTCTGGGGCAGGTATTTGCGGATCTCCATCGGTTCGACCCTGACCTTTTCCCGCGGTGCCGGAGCTACACCCTTTGCTATCGCCTCGTTGATCGTGCTCCTCAAGCCTTCGAGGGCGCTCATAGCCTCAGCCTCGTCTTTGATCATCGTCATGGTGACGTTTCCCGTCCCGTAGATGGTGATCAGAACGTCTCCACGTTGGATTATTAGGGCATCGATCTTTTCCGAGTACCTGCCTCTCGGGAATAGGGGTTCCAGGTGTTTTAGGGCACCGGCCAGGGGCGGAGCCATATTGGCTATGATCCGAAACCTCGTCGAGTCAGCTATGCAAGGAATTAGCTGCCTCACCTCCGCGATCTCCACCGGTTTTGCCTGGGAGAGGTCTACAGCCTTCACCGGCCCTTTCTCCGACTTTCCCTCCATGAAGTTCTTGCCGAACTCGGAGAGTCTGACCTTCCCATCCTTGATCTCGACGAGTCCAGCCTGTTCCAGAATCTTGAGATGGTAGTCGAGCATCGATTTTCCGACCGCCTCTCCGATCTCTCCGACCGTTCTATCGCCATCCGCCAAGAGGCTCATCATCTTTCTTCGAGGGGCATTGGCCATGGCGTTGCTCACCATCTTGATCTCTTCTGGCTTTCCCGGCATTTTCACCACCTACCATAGCTTGTAGTTGAAGTATCGGGCTGCAAAAACCAGCCCGGTAATTATGATCATCACCCCGAAAGCTCTTACTACCCACTTTCCGATGGCCAAGTACTCCTCGCCTATCTTTCCGCCGAAGGACCTGCTGAAGGTGGATATCGGAATTATGGGAACGCCGTGGCCCACCCCGAAGACAAAGAGCATCAGCCCTCCTGTTAGAGGCGATATATCCTGAGACATCAACCAGATCAGGGCAGGAAATACGAGAGAGATGGCGCAGGGAGCCCAGCCCAGGGCGAAGAAGACCCCCAGGGTGAAGGCCCCAATGAAGATCGAATGCTTGAATAGGCCGATGGATATGTTCACGACCCTCTCCATGAAGCTCTTCTTATTCCTGAACTCCTCTTCCCCTCTTGAAGGAAGTCGGGACGTGATCGGCTCGATGATCTCGCCTACGGGCTTGAAGACGTTTATCCCCAGAACCACCAGGAGGACGCCGGCTGCGAGGTCGAAGAACCGCGAGTCTCGCACGAACACCCCCATGTTGGATATGAATAGGCCAACGACGAAGAATACGAGGGCCATCCCCAGGGTGAAGGCGACTCCGATCAAGAGCCCCTCTCTTGAAGAGGATCCGTAGTCCTGGTCGTCGGCCAAGACCTTCTTTCTTCGAGTCGTCATTATGTAGGAGAACATGGCTATGAGAAGGGCAAGAGAGCAGGGCGAAAAGGACGTGACGATCCCGAGAGCGAACATCCCCAGAAACGAAATCTTCTGGATGGAAGCCCTCCCCTCCATTTCGGACCATTCGCCCCGCTCAAGGGACTCTACCTTGGCCTGGAGGGTCTCAGCATCCTGGATCCCGTCGATCTCTCCTTTGCCGAGCTGGTAGACGTGGTAGACCCCCGCCACCATGCCCTCTCTGTCAATCAGCAGGATCGTGGGGTTGGAGAAGCCCCCCTCGAAGTTGGTATAGTCGACGTATTTGCCGCCGATTTTGTAAGGCTCGAACTCCTCGGCCCAGATCCAGCTGACGTTGGCGTTCCACCAGCTCTCGGCCAGGCTCTTGCCGTCTATTGAGAAGGGGTTCTTCCTCAAGTTCAGGGTTATGAGGTTTACATTCGGGTCCATCTCCTTCAGCCGTTGAAGCTGAATTATCTGGGCCTCGAGAGTCTTTTCGCACTCGACGCATAGCGGGCTTTCAATGTTCGTTATGTGAAGAACTACCACCTCTCCCTTGGAATCGCTCAGAGAGAAGTTGACGCCGTCGAGGTCTGCTGTCCTGAAGTCCGGCGCCGGGATCAGTTCATCTGTCGATCCCGAGGTTGAGTTGTAAGAGAATACAGCAATTAAAGCAACGAGAAGAGTAATGCTTCCAATAATCAAAAAATTTTTGTGATCAGATCTCATCCCCGATCACGCGTCCCAGTCCTCGACGTTCTCTTCGTGATAGTCGATGGCATCCTCGGCACGGGATCCGATCCAATCTTCGCCTGTGGCATCTTCGGCGCTGTGCCATCCTACCACAACGTTCCCGTTAGAATCTTCTACCAGGGTCAGGATGACCGTCAGTGGGATGGTGGACTTGCCTCCGTTGGGATCGTATATGTTGAAGAGTTCATCAGCTTTATCGTCACCGCTGCCGGAGATCAGGTTTTCGTACGTCAAGTCGTCGCCGTAGTCCTCCAGGACGGCGTTTACATCTGTCTCCTGATCAACGCAGGCTTTGCACTTTCCAGCGCTGTGGTCCAGGATCAGGATAGGCTTCTCTTCGAGGGAGTCCAGGATCCACTGGGGATGGGCAACCGCAGAGCCAGCGTTCGGATGCTGGTCGGGATAGACGGTCCACCAGTCATCGGGTCCGGATCCGACGGAGTATTCTGCTGCCGAGACGACGGCGATAAGGCCGGTCGCCAGAATGATTCCCACAATCAGTGTTGTGAGACACCTAATCTTAATTAAATGCGAAATGTATACCAACTCCCACTCTTGTTCTCGATGTTTACCCCACTGCTTCTCACACCGTGGATTCGGCCACTTCCTCCTTCTCGTGGCCCTTCAGAGACAACGCATCAACATAGATTGATATCTAACTGTTCAGCCATCTGAGCGTACATCTGAAGTCCGATCTTTGGGTGGAGGATATTCGTATATATAGTTGTTGGATTGCCCAATGCATTATCCTCATGGAAGCGGTTTAACCCCCAAATTCGCCTTCATTAAAGCCGTATCTGAATTCGAAATTCCATCAACATAATGCGTATTTGGGGTCTTTGAAGAACATATCTGAAGAGAGTCGACATCCTTATATATCGAAATGATTTGATATGACTCCGGTGAGTCGGTGGGAGACGGCAAAATCAAATTGCGTGCGGCCGTTTTTCCGGATTTCAGAAATCATTGGGTCTTTGTTGCCCAGATTCCCTGATATGCACGATTGAAACCCCGCTCTAGATTTCCTCTGAGTAGTCTCTAAAGTTTTATCAATTCAAAGGAACACGAAGAACGGGCGAGCGTTCACTTCATCCCCGCCCTTAAGGAAGGAGTATTCGTGACCCTCCGCGCCCCCGGAGTAATAAATGGCTTGGTTAGTCGGATTCCCGAGAGAGAAGATAAACTGGCACCCCACTGTCGACCCGGAGAAGTGCGTCAAGTGCGGGATGTGCATGAACTGCGGAAGGAACGTCTACGACTGGACGGTGGAGGATCCTGTGGTGGCCCGGCCTAACCAGTGTGTCGTGGGCTGTAGCACCTGCGCCAACCTCTGTATGGGTGAGGCCATAAGCTTCCCGGATATCCAGAAGGTACGGGATATCTACAAGCAGGAGAAGATCTGGGCCAAGGTGAAGAGGCAGCTGGAGGAGGAAGGGAAGATAAAGACGGGTAAGAAGGCAGAAGAGACGTGCGGTTGCGGCTGCCGGTCTGGGGGCTGACGGCGAATACGCCTTTTTCGATTGATCGATAGCGGGGAATATCTCAGTCGGGCTGAAGCATACTGTCCGACGGAGGCTCGAGGTCTGCAACCGAAAAATCATTTCCCATGAAACCCGCGAATTTGGTGACATTGACCGGCTTGGTAGGTCTGCGGTCATCGCAAAAATACGTCTCGATTTGCCGCACTAACACCATAGTCTTCGGCCCTTCTACCCCCCTATCCCTCTTGATGGCATTCACCGTGTTCAGGAATTTTACGTATATTATATCGATATGAGTTGATGTGTGACGGCAGCGTGCCGAATGTGA